>JBDKHX010000001.1:0-20152 GCA_039797415.1 Pseudomonadota bacterium
TTGGGACGCCTGGGGCAGCCTGAAGACATCGCCAATGCCGTGGCATTTTTGGCGTCCGAACAAGCGGCCTACATCACTGGAATTGAATTGCATGTCAATGGTGGCATGTTCATGAATTGAGATTGATACCTGGGAAATCTCAAATTCGTTTTCATGGCAACAGCGGTTTTCGTGCCGCTGTGCCGGTAAAATCCCTGGTTTGTTTGCAAACCCTCCTGGAGGAGTCATGAGCGATATCGAAGCACGCGTCAAGAAGATCATTGCCGAACAACTCGGTGTAGCAGAGTCCGAAGTCATCGCAGAGAAGGCATTCGTTGCCGATCTGGGCGCTGACTCCCTGGACACCGTGGAATTGGTGATGGCACTCGAAGACGAGTTCGGCATCGAAATCCCCGATGAAGAAGCTGAAAAGATCACCACCGTTCAGTTGGCGATCGACTACGCCAAGGCACACGCCAAGGCCTAAGCGAATTCAAGGCCCTTCGGGGCCTTGTTTGTCGGTATTTCAATTTTTCCGTACGCATCCTGTATGACCCGTCGTCGTGTTGTCGTCACCGGCTTAGGCCTCGTTACCCCCGTGGGTAACACGGTGCAAGAATCTTGGGCCAATCTGATTGCTGGCAAGTCCGGCATCGATACCATCACCAAGTTCGATCCAGCCGCTTTTGCTTGCCAGTTCGCTGGTGAGGTCAAAGGCTTCAACATCGAGGACTACATCCCCGCTAAAGAAGCCCGTCACATGGATACCTTTATCCATTACGGGTTGGCAGCCAGTATGCAGGCTGTGCAGGATGCGGGCTTGCCTACGGGCGAAGCCCTGCCAACCGAAGTCGCTGAACGCATTGGCGTCATCGTCGGCTCCGGCATTGGCGGTTTGCCTCTGATCGAGGAAACCCACAAAGATTACGCTGAGCGCGGTCCTCGTCGGATCTCGCCATTTTTCGTGCCCGCATCGATCATCAACATGATCTCCGGTCACGTTTCTATCAAATATGGCTTCAAGGGCCCCAACTTGGGCGTTGTGACGGCTTGTACAACAGGTTTGCACGCCATTGGTCTGGCTGCCCGCATGATCGAAAGCGGCGACGCTGATGTCATGGTTGCTGGCGGCGCTGAAGCCACCGTGTCCCCTCTGGGCATCGGCGGTTTTGCATCGGCACGCGCATTGTCGACCCGTAACGATGACCCTAAAACGGCGTCTCGTCCATGGGACAGGGATCGTGATGGCTTCGTGCTGGGTGAGGGCGCAGGCGTCATGGTGCTCGAAGAGTACGAAAGCGCCAAAGCGCGGGGCGCCAAAATTTACGCTGAAGTGGTCGGTTTTGGCATGAGTGCCGATGCCTATCACATGACCGCGCCTGACGTGGATGGCCCCAAGCGCTCCATGCTGGCAGCCTTGCGCAACGCAGGTCTGAACATCGATCAAGTTCAATACCTCAATGCCCATGGCACATCGACCCCACTGGGTGATGCCAATGAAACCAATGCCATCAAACTGGCGTTTGGTGACGATGCCAAGAAGCTGGTCGTCAACTCGACCAAGTCGATGACAGGGCACTTGCTGGGTGGCGCCGGTGGCATTGAATCCGTTTTCACGGTTTTGGCCATCCACAACCAGATCTCTCCGCCCACCATCAACATCTTCAACCAGGATCCAGCTTGCGATCTGGATTACTGCGCCAACACAGCGCGTGAAATGAAGATCGATGCAGCCTTGAAGAACAACTTCGGCTTTGGCGGCACCAACGGTTCGCTGGTGTTCAAGCGCGTCTGATGGGGCTGCGCAGGCCCTGACACGTTTTGGCTAACGGATCACTGACACAGCAATCGGTTGTCTGGGCGCTCCCTCCGGGGGCGTCAGGCTCGGTGCTGATCCGCCGGCTGGGGCAAGTTTTTCTTTGTCTCAGCGGCATCATGGCCGTGGCTTGGTCTGCGGAACTTTGCCGCGACTTATGGGTCCACCAGCAGCATCGCGCGATGGTGGCACTGGTTGCCTTGGGTTGCCTCGCGTGGTGTTTTCAGATGGGTCGCCTTTGGCGTGTCTGGTCCAGTGTCGAGGCACCTCTGCGTCTGCATTGGACGGGCGATACCTCCGACCTGCCTCACTGGCGCGTGATCGAGTGGGGGCAGGGCGTCACCATTCGTGTGGCTTGCGATTTTCAAAGCTGGCTATTGCTGGATGTGAAATCTGTGCCTGTTGATGGTTTGCCTGCTCGCTCGGTCTGGGCTTGGGTGCCAGGCGTTGACGGCGATGCATCTGAAATGGGTTCCTCTTGTGCTACGGCGCATCGCCTCAGGGCGCTGCTGTATCAGGCTCGGGGTGAGCGTGCGGATGAGGGGCGGCTTGATGCTTTACCCGAAAGGCGCAACTCGACTGGGTTATCCCTGGCATCATCAGGTCGCAAGACATTTCCTGGAAGCAACTTGGTTCGCTCAGTTTTAAACCGTTATCGAGGACGCAGCCTCAATCCATCGTCGCCTTCGGGGCGTCACGATGAGCCATGGGCTGCGACTGAGTTTCAGCCGACCCAATGGTTGCCACGCTCCGAATCTTTGGATGACATCCCTCCGGTTGTTCAGGCCCGCTGCGAAGGGGGGCGTTGATGTCCAAGGATCATGTGGATGCATCAGACCCGACTCTTGATCAGGATTTGACAGACCGCTCGGCCATATTGGCCGAAGGTGCGTCCTCCGTGGTCGCCGAGGTGGATCTGCCTTCATCTCCCGTGGTGGATGTGGATGCGGCCCTGGTTGAACGGGTGCAACGAGGCGATCAACGAGCCTTTGAGATGCTGGTGGTCAAGTACCAGCGCCGCATTGAGCGTTTGATCGCCAGAATGGTTCGCGATACAGACCTCGTCGAAGACATTGCGCAGGAAACGTTCATTCGGGCTTACCGCGCCTTGCCCAACTTCCGTGGCGAAAGCGCCTTCTACACCTGGCTCTATCGGATTGGCGTCAATACGGCCAAAAAGGCGTTGTTGGGCCTCAAGCGCGACCCACTGGTCACCGAAGCGGCTTTGGCTTCGATGGATGATGATGACGATTCTTCTCGTGTCGAAAACGAGATGACCTCGGGTGAAACGCCCGAAACCCTGATGGCCAGCCGTCAGGTGGCAGAGACAGTGAATGAAGCCATTGAGGCCTTGTCCGAGGATTTGCGCCAGGCGATCACCTTGCGGGAAATCGAGGGTTTGAGCTACGAGGAAATCTCGGAAATGATGAATTGTCCAATTGGCACGGTTCGCTCCCGGATCTTCCGCGCCCGTGAGGCGATTGCGTCCAAGCTGCGTCCTTTGCTCGACACGCGTCAGGGTGAACGCTGGTAATTGTAAAGTTCAGTGAACTTTTTGAAGTTTGCTGAGTCCATGAACAATCAAGTGGCGTCAGAACGGCGCCCATAACGCGATTACACAAGCAGGAGTCTTCGCTTATGACCGAACGATTGAGTGATTCCCAAGCCAGCCGTGAAGCCTTATCCGCTCTGGCCGATGGTCAAGCGCAAGCCTCTGATGTGTCTCGGGCGTGTGCGGCCTGGCGTGAAGATGCGGATGCGCGGGCGTCGTGGCAGGCTTATCACTTGATCGGTGATGTCATGCGTTCTGATGACCTGGCGCAGGGATCTGGCAGTGCAGATTTTCTGGCCAAGTTCCGTGATCGTTTGGCGCAAGAGCCGGTTGTTCTGGCGCCCGCATCGGCTCAAGCCGTGGCATCACAGCCAACGGTGGCAACGGCCCCAACAAATGTGGTGGCTCTCAAGCGCCGCACCTGGGCGGGCCCCATGGCCGTGGCGGCCAGTTTTGTGATGGTGGTAGGGGCTGTGGTCACCTTGCAGATGGGCAGTCTGTTCGGTGGTCGTGCGGTTGACAACGGGCAACTGGCTCAGTCCTCGGCGGCTGGGCGTGCTGCGGTTGTTGCGCCTGCGCCGGTCGATAGCAATACGTCCATTGCCTTGGCCTCATCGAATTCGAATGAATTGTCTGCTGGCGTGCCCGCGCAATCGGCCAGCAATGTCAGCGTGGAAGGGGCATCGTTCAACCGTCCCGATGGTGCCGGCCCCATCTTCATTCGTGATCCGCAATTGGATCAGTTGTTGGCCTCCATGCCGCGTCATGCGGGTGGCGGTGACACCACTTTTGCCAGCCAGGGTGGCTTGGCGCGCGCCACGGTGACCGAGGCGCCTTGATCAGGCTTCGTTTACGAAGCTTTACCTTGATCCAGCTTTTTGGCAGTGAACTGTCGGCTCGGTCGTGGGCTCAAACGTTGACGGTTGAATACCGCTTGTCTTCATCTTGAAGGATTCATCTATGGCGTCTTCTCATCAGTCTGCAAACTCGACTTCTTCCATCATTCGTCGCACCTTGGTTGTCGGTGGTGTGGTATCAGCGGTTGGCTTGGTATTGAGTTCCAGTCTGTTTCCACACGCTTCGCAAGCGCAGCAGGCTCCCGCCGCAGCAATGGCGCCAATGGCACCTGCCGCAGCGCTAACTACGCCTGCGCCAGCACCTGTTGCACCGCAGTCGCCCATATTGGTCAAGGGCTTGCCTGACTTCACCGAACTGGTGGAGCAGGTGGGGCCTTCTGTGGTCAGCATTCGAACCACTCAGCGCGTGTCTGTGGATGGCGAGGAGGGTGATGAGGCCGATGAGCAAATGCGCGAGTTCTTCCGCCGCTTTTTTGGCACCCCCTTGCCCAAGCAAGACCCTCGCCGAGGTGGCTCGCCCAAGAAGGGCGGGGAGCAAGGCGAAGAGCGCCCCCGTGGAGTTGGCTCCGGTTTTGTCTTGAGCGGTGATGGCTATGTCATGACCAATGCGCATGTGGTCGATGGTGCAGACGATATTTACGTCACCTTGACCGACAAGCGCGAGTTCAAAGCCAAGTTGGTGGGGGCAGACAAACGGACGGACGTGGCCGTGGTGAAGATTGATGCATCGGCTTTGCCAGCTGTGCATGTGGGTGATGTCAACCGCCTCAAAGTGGGTGAATGGGTGATGGCCATCGGTACCCCCTTTGGTCTGGAAAACACTGTGACCGCTGGCATCGTCAGTGCCAAGGCTCGTGATACCGGCGAAGAAATTCGCTTCATTCAAAGTGACGTCGCAGTGAACCCCGGTAACTCGGGTGGCCCCTTGATCAACATGCGCGGTGAGGTGGTGGGGATCAACTCCCAGATCCTGAGCCGATCTGGTGGCTTCATGGGCATTTCCTTGTCCATCCCCATCGATGACGCCATGAAGGTGGCAGATCAATTGCGCGCTGGCGGTAAGGTTGTGCGTGGCCGCATCGGTGTGCAAATCGAGCCCGTGACCAAAGAGGTGGCCGAATCCTTGGGCTTGGCCAAACCGCAGGGTGCCGTCGTTCGCATGGTTGAACCTGGCGGCCCGGCAGATAAGGCTGGCGTGGAGGCTGGTGACATCATCACCAAGTTCGATGGCAAGGCCATCGAGAAGGTGGCAGACCTGCCTCGTCTGGTGGGGGGCACCAAGCCGGGCTCCAAGTCTTCACTGCAAGTGTTCCGCCGTGGTGCTTACAAGGACCTGACTTTGACCGTCGTCGAGTTGGATGCCGACAAGCCCAAGACTGCGCCCAAGGCTGAAGGCGGCAAGCTGGCTGCGTCTTCTTTGGGCTTGACCCTGGTGGATTTGAGCGCCAAGCAAAAGCAGGAGCTCAAGCTGGATGGTGGCGTTGCGGTTGAGGCTGTGGATGGTCCGGCTGCGCGTGCTGGCTTGCGGCCAGGCGATGTGCTGTTGACCATCGGCAATGTCCAGGTGGCAGACATCAAGCAGTTTGATGCGGTGTTGTCCAAGTTGGATAAAGCCAAACCCGTGAGCGTGCTGGTGCGTCGCGGTGATTGGACCCAATACGCGGTGATTCGCCCTGTCATCAAGTAAGTTCGTCTCCGCCTGAGTCCAACCCCGATCGAAACCCTAGGGCCGATCGGGGTTTTTGTTGGTGGAAACCCTTATTTTTGATTGTTTTACAAATTCGGTTTTGCGAGCTGGAACTGTTGATAACTTTGCGGTGCGAGCTCCGATTCTGGATACAATCGAGCCCAAACTTGCCACGAGGGAAGGCCTTCAGATCAGGCCCAGGATTTTTGGCAGTCACCTTCCGATTTTGTCGCTCAAGTTACTCACAGGCGCCTGTTGATAAGCTGTGAATAATTTGCCTGTTGGCGGTCTGCAACGGCTGGTTGGGGTCCAACATGAGGCTTCCATTTGGGCCCTTTTGGCTACAATGAGGGCCCAACAAGCAGTTGCCATACGTTTTTGTTGGAAGGCGCGTCATTGAATTTGACGTGCCTTTTTTTTATGAACCACATTCGTAATTTTTCGATCATCGCGCACATCGACCACGGTAAATCCACCCTGGCCGATCGCATCATTCAACGGTGTGGCGGTCTCAGTGACCGCGAGATGGAAGCGCAGGTTCTGGACTCGATGGACATCGAGAAAGAGCGCGGCATCACCATCAAGGCTCAAACAGCTGCGCTGGAGTACAAGGCCCGTGACGGCCAGGTCTACAACCTCAATCTGATTGACACCCCAGGTCACGTTGACTTCTCTTATGAAGTCAGCCGCTCCTTGTCTGCTTGCGAGGGCGCCTTGTTGGTGGTCGATGCCAGCCAAGGCGTTGAGGCTCAAACCGTTGCCAACTGCTACACCGCCCTGGATCTGGGCGTGGAAGTGGTGCCTGTGCTCAACAAGATGGACTTGCCCCAGTCTGATCCTGAGCGCGCCAAAGAAGAAATCGAAGACGTCATCGGCATCGATGCGACCGATGCCATTCCTTGCTCGGCCAAGACAGGCATGGGTGTCGAGGACATTCTCGAGGCAGTGATTGCTCGCATGCCTCCGCCAAAAGGTGATGCTGACGGCCCGCTGCGCGCCATGATCATCGATGCATGGTTTGATACCTACGTCGGCGTGGTGATGTTGGTGCGCGTTGTGGATGGCCAATTGCGCAAGGGTGAGCGCATTCGCCTGATGGCAACCAACTTGATTTATCCCGCCGAACATCTGGGGGTCTTTACACCCAAGTCAGTGGCGCGCGATTCGCTGAAGGCAGGCGAAGTAGGTTTCGTGATTTGCGGCATCAAAGAACTGGCTGCAGCCAAAGTGGGTGACACCATCACCCTGGAAAAGAAGCTGCCCAACAACGCCGGTGTGGCCACTGAAGCCTTGCCCGGCTTCAAGGAAATTCAGCCGCAGGTGTTTGCCGGCTTGTATCCGACTGAGGCCAGCGAATACGACCAATTGCGTGATGCGCTTGAAAAGCTCAAGCTCAACGACAGCTCCTTGCGTTACGAGCCCGAAGTCTCTCAAGCCTTGGGCTTTGGCTTCCGTTGCGGCTTCTTGGGCCTGTTGCACATGGAGATCGTGCAAGAGCGTCTGGAGCGAGAGTTCGATCAGGATCTGATCACGACCGCGCCGAGCGTGGTCTATCAGGTTGAACTCAATGGTGGTGAAGTCATCGAGGTGGAAAACCCATCCAAGATGCCTGAGGTTGCCCGCATCAATGAAATCCGTGAGCCCATCGTCACGGTGCACCTGTACATGCCGCAGGACTACGTCGGTCCCGTCATGACCTTGGCCAACCAAAAGCGCGGTGTTCAGTTGAACATGGCCTACCACGGTCGCCAGGTCATGCTGACTTACGAAATGCCGCTGGCCGAGATCGTGCTGGACTTCTTTGACAAGCTCAAGAGCGTGTCGCGGGGTTACGCCTCGATGGACTATGAGTTCAAGGAATACCGTGCGTCTGATGTGGTCAAGGTGGACTTGCTGATCAACGGTGATCGCGTCGACGCCCTGTCCATCATCGTGCACCGCGCGCAAAGCCAGTACCGTGGACGTGCTGTGGCAGCCAAGATGCGCGAACAGATCCCTCGTCAGATGTATGACGTGGCGATTCAGGCTGCGATTGGTGGCAACATCATTGCGCGTGAAAACATCAAGGCGTTGCGCAAGAACGTGCTGGCAAAATGCTACGGTGGTGACATCACACGTAAGCGCAAGCTGCTCGAAAAACAAAAGGCTGGTAAGAAACGCATGAAGCAAATTGGCTCCGTCGAGGTGCCACAAGAAGCGTTCCTGGCTATTCTCCAAGTGGAAGACTGATGAGTTTCATTACCGGTGCTTTGTACGCGGCCCTGTTGGTTTATCTGGGCGGTTGGTATACAGGTCAGTGGCAGGGCAATTTCGCCTTGCTGCTGTTTCTCTTGACGACGGTGACGCTGGTTTATTGGCTGGCTGAACGCTATAAGTTCCGTCCTGCTCGTGAAGCCGCTGCAGCAGCTTTGGTTGCGCAAGACGAAGCTCGTCGTGCACAGTTGGCAAGCCAAGGCATTGCGCAAGTCGATAGCAATGTTGCCGAAGCGCGCGACAAACTGCTGGCACAACCTTGGTGGTTGGACTGGACGGCTGGTTTGTTCCCGGTCATCTGTGCGGTGTTCTTGATGCGCTCATTCCTGTTTGAGCCGTTCAAGATTCCATCGGGTTCGATGGTGCCCACGCTGGTCATTGGCGACCTGATCCTGGTGAACAAGTTTCACTACGGTATCCGCTTGCCCGTGATCAACAAAAAGATCATGGCCAACAACGATCCTCAGCGCGGTGACGTCATGGTGTTCCGTTACCCGGTCAACCCCAGCTTGGATTACATCAAGCGCGTGGTCGGGGTGCCAGGTGACGAAATTTCATACCTGAACAAAAAGCTGATGGTCAACGGTCAGGTGATTGATACGGCGCCTTTGGCTGATTACTACGATGACGACACCATGCGTTATTACATGCAGTTCACCGAAAAGCTTGGGCAGGGTGAGCACCGCATCGCAGTCGACAAAAATCGCCCACCGTATATTCCGCAGCAATTTGTTGAAAACTTTGCTTTCAAAGAAAATTGTCGATATAGCGGCGAAGGCGTGGTCTGCAAGGTTCCCGCCGGGCACTATTTCATGATGGGCGATAACCGCGACAATTCGCAAGATTCGCGTTTCTGGGGTTTTGTGCCTGATGAAAACATCGTCGGTAAAGCCTTTGTGATCTGGATGAATTTTGGCAACCTCAAGCGTTTGGGGTTCTTCCAGTAAGCCATGCTGTCAGGAGAAGTCATGACCTCGAAGTCCGGTTCTCGTTCCACCCAAGGCCGCCAGTCTGGTATCACCCTGATTGGCTTGTTGTTCTGGGCGGTGCTGCTCAGTGCCACGGCACTGGTGTTGATGAAGGTGTTTCCTGCCATCAACGAATACCGGACCATTCAATCCATGGTCAACAAGATCGCACAAACTGGTGCCACATCTGTGCCTGAGGTGCGCGCGGCTTTTGAAAAGGCGCGCATGATCGAATATGGTGTGACTTCTGTGACTGGGCGAGATTTGGAAGTGACCAAGGAGGACGAAAAGGTCGTCATCAAGTTTGCTTACGACAAAGAAGTGCCCCTGATCGAGCCGGTGTACCTGCTCATCAAATTTGAAGGCCAATCACGGTGATCTCAGTTTCTTTCGGTCAAGCATTGGCTTGGTCTGCACTTTGATGGTTTTGTCTGATTCCTTAAAGGCACTGCAGCTCAGAATGGGCTGCCAATTTGCGAATCCCTCACTCTTGGTGAGGGCGGTCACCCACAAAAGTTTTGGCAGTGATCATTACGAGCGGCTTGAGTTTTTGGGTGATTCGGTCCTCAACCTTGGCGTGTCCGATTTGCTTTACGCCAAATTCGACCGTTGCGACGAAGGTGAGTTGACCCGTGTCCGGGCACACCTGGTTCGTCAAGACATGCTCCATAAGCTGGCTGTCACCTTGGGCTTGCCTGATGTGATGCGGCTGAGCGAAGGCGAAGCAAAAGGTGGGGGTGCTCAGCGCCCATCCATCCTCGCTGATGCCTTGGAAGCCTTGATTGGTGCCGTTTATCTGGACGCAGGTTTTGATGCCGCCAAAGCCTTGGTTTTCCGTTTGTTTGAGCCCGTGGTGGCGCAAACAACCCTGGAAGGCTGGAGCAAGGATGCCAAGACTGCCTTGCAGGAATGGTTGCAAGCGCGCAAGATGGCGGTGCCGACATATCGGATCGCGTCCACCCGTGGGCGTGCGCATGAGCAAGTGTTTGTGGTCGCCTGTGATGTGCCCGCCTTGACCATGTCCGTCTTGGGTGAGGGCTTGTCTCGCCGTGCGGCTGAGCAGGTCGCCGCCAAACAAGCACTTGAGCAGTTGTTGCAGCAAGCGCCTGCTAAAAAATAGGTTGAGTTTTCAACCGTTAATCATCGACCCCGGTCGAATCATATTGAAGCCCTTCATGACAGCCAAGCCTCCAGCGCCCGCCCCCCAGTCCAGCGATCAGCTCAACCCATCCTTGGATGACATGCTGGCCTCGTTGACGATGGCGCGTAAAGGCGGAGCAGATCAACCCGTGGCTGCTGCTCAGCAGCGCTGCGGATTGATTGCGATCATTGGTCGCCCTAACGTGGGCAAGTCCACCTTGCTCAACGCGTTGGTAGGCCAGAAGGTCTCGATCACCTCTCGCAAAGCACAAACCACGCGTCACCGTATCACCGGCATCCGCACAGATGAAGAAACCCAGTTCGTGTTTGTCGACACGCCTGGCTTTCAGACACGTCACACCACACGCGGTACGGCTGCACTCAACCGCAATTTGAACAAGACGGTGCAAGCCACCTTGTCCGATGTGGATGTGGTGCTGTTCTTGGTTGAAGCGGGGCGTTTTGGCCCAGATGATGCCAAGGTTCTGGCGCTGTGCCCCAAAGACAAGCCGGTGATGCTGGTCGCCAACAAGCTGGATCTGGTGCATCGTCGTGAGGACTTGTTCCCATGGCTGCAAAGCATGCAGCAGCACCATCCGTTTGCTGAATTCATCCCCCTGTCTGCCCAAAAGGAAGCCGATACCAAGCGTTTGCTGGACATCGTGCGCCCCTATTTGCCCGAGCAAGGCTGGTGGTACGACGCGGATGCCCTGACTGATCGCACCGATCGCTTCCTGGCCAGCGAAATCATTCGCGAAAAACTGTTCCGCCTGACCGGTGATGAGCTGCCATACACATCGACCGTCGTGATCGATACCTATGGTGAAGAGCCGCCTCCACCGAACAAGCCCAAAGCGACTGGTTTGGTGCGCATCGCGGCCACGATCATCGTTGAGCGCGAGCAGCACAAAGGCATGGTCATTGGCGACAAGGGTGAACGACTCAAGCGCATTGGTACCGAAGCGCGTACCGAGTTAGAGCGCCTGATGGGCACCAAGGTGTTCCTGGAGGTCTGGGTCAAGGTGCGTTCGGGTTGGGCTGACGACGACGCCCGTTTGCGTACCTACGGCTACGAATAAGCCGAGTCCCGCTGGTGGCCAAGTCTGCGCATCGGCAGGGCGAGTCAGCTTATGTGCTGCACAGCCATGCTTGGAGTGAGTCCAGCCTGATTCTGGAGTTGCTCACGCGAGATCATGGTCGCGTTGTGGCGGTTGCCAAAGGCGCCAAAAGGCCATATTCCCAACTGCGCCCTGTGCTGATGCCTTTTCAGCATTTACACGTCGCATTTGGCGCCAAGCGCACGGCAGAGACCGAAGTCTGGCTGTTGCGTAACGCCGAGTGGGCCGGTGGTGCAGCTTGGCCGGGGGGTGCGGCTTTGTTGCCGGGCTTTTATCTCAATGAGTTGTTGATGCGCCTGACGGCACGTCATGATCCTCATCCCGCCCTGTTTGATGCCTATGCGCATACCCTACAGGCCATGGGTGAGCCCAGTCTTTTGCAGGCGGCCTTGCGCGCGTTTGAGTTGATCTTGCTGCGCGAATTGGGTCACTTGCCAGACCTGTCTCAAGAGACGGTGTCTCATGCCACGGTCTTGTCGGGGCAGACTTATGAGCTGCATCCGCAATTGGGCGTGGTGCCCGCACGTTGGGTGGGCGACGAGGATGCGGGTCCCGTTGTCTTGGATGGCGCTGTGCTGTCCAGCATGGAGCAAATCTTGTCTGCCCCAACCATCGCATATGCTTCAGCCATACCCGCCTTGATGGCAGTTTGTATGCCGGCTTTGGTCGAGCTCAAAACCATACTGCGATCTTTGATTCACTATCATCTGGGCTCCCAGACGCTGCGCACCCGCCAGCTCATGATGGAGCTGCAACAACCATGACTTTTTCTGGCACTCAGTTGACCGCTTTTGATGCCCCCTTGCTGGGCGTGAACATCGACCACGTTGCGACATTGCGAAATGCCCGTGGCGGCGTCTACCCTGATCCGGTCACTGCGGCGCAGTGGGCGGTCGAAGCCGGGGCAGACATCATCACCTTCCATTTGCGAGAAGACCGCCGTCACATCCGCGACGAAGACGTGGTGCGCATGAAGGCCGAGATTCAAGCCCCGTTGAATTTTGAAGCAGCCGTGACCGATGAGATGATCGCCATCATCGAGCGGACTCAGCCTGAGCACGTCTGCCTGGTGCCCGAGCGCCGGCAAGAGGTGACCACAGAAGGTGGTCTGGACGTGGTTGGTCAGTTTGACCGTGTGCAAGCGGCTTGTGCGCGTCTGGCTCAAGCGGGTAGCCGTGTTTCCTTGTTCATCGGTGCTGATCCGGCTCAAATTGATGCTGCCGCGAAGGCCGGTGCGCCTTGCGTTGAGTTGCACACAGGCCCCTTGGCTCATGCCTGGTGGGACCAGGATGCGGCCAAGCTGCAAGCTGAATTGGACCGCTTGAAAGCCGGTCTGCAACATGCGCGAGGCCTGGGCCTGCGCACCCATGCGGGACATGGCCTGGCTTTGCTGGATGGCTTACGCGCGGTCAATGGCACAGCAGAAGTCAGCAGCACCGCGCTTGTGGCCGCTTTGCCTGAGGTAGCCGAGTTGCACATTGGTCACGCCTTGATTGGGCACTCGGTGTTTGTCGGCATTCGCCAAGCGATTGCTGACTTCAAAGCTGAGTCGATCAAGGCGCGTCGTGGCGCCGGTCAACACGCTTGCCGTTGAAGGTGACGCGACGTGATCGTGGGCGTTGGTACCGATCTGTGTGACACATCCCGACTGGCCCGCGCCTTGGCCCGTCATGGCGACGCGTTTGCCGCCAAAATACTGGGTGAGCAAGAGTTCGCGCTATTCGTCGATCGGCGCGAGCGCGCACCTGAACGTGCGTTACGATTTTTGGGAACCCGTTTTGCTGCCAAGGAGGCCTTTTCAAAGGCGATCGGTTTGGGCATGACGCACCCCATGTCGTGGCGATCTTGCGAGCTGCTGAACGACGCCAATGGGCGTCCCTATCTGTCGTTGAATGGTGAGCTGGCGACCTGGTTTGAAAACCAGGGATGGTTGGCCCATGTCAGCGTGTCCGACGAAGGGCAGCATGCGCTGGCCTATGTCATTGTTGAATCTCGAAATCAGTCATGAGCAAAAAAAAGAACCGTTCCGAAGGCCACGCGGCCAATGACGCCTCCATGGCTGTGTCGCATGCACCCGTGGTGCTGGACATCGAAGGTTTGACCCTCAGCGCCGATGATCGTCGGCGTTTGGCACACCCTTTGACCGGTGGTTTGATCCTGTTTGCACGCAATTGGCGTGACCGCACTCAACTCACCAGCTTGTGCGCCGAGATCAAATCCATTCGGCCTGACGTGCTGATTTGCGTGGACCACGAAGGCGGTCGCGTACAGCGCTTCAAGACGGATGGCTTCACTCACGTGCCGGCCATGCGCCGTTTGGGTGAAATGTGGATGAATGACGGCAAAGGCGGTGAGGGCGCTGGCGCCATGGCTGCGACGGATGCCGCAACGGCTTGCGGCTACATCCTCGCCAGTGAGTTGCGCGCCTGTGGCGTAGACCTGACCTTCACCCCCGTGCTGGACCTGGATTGGGGTGAAAGCGGCGTGATCGGTGATCGCGCCTTCCATTCCGACCCCAAGGTGGTATCGGTGCTGGCTAAGAGTGTCATGCACGGCTTGTTGTTGGCAGGGATGGCCAACTGCGGCAAACACTTCCCAGGCCATGGCTTTGTCAAGGCGGATTCACATGTGGATGTGCCCGTCGACAAGCGCAGCCTCAAGGCCATTTTGAAAGACGACGCCAAGCCTTATGAGTGGATGAGCACCTCGCTCACCAGCGTGATGCCTGCCCACGTGATCTATCCCAAGGTGGACAGCCAGCCTGCAGGGTTCTCTCGCGTGTGGCTGCAAGACATCTTGCGCGCGAAGATGGGCTTTACCGGCGTGATCTTCAGCGATGACCTGAGCATGGAAGGTGCCAGTGTGGCCGGTAGCTACACCCAGGGTGGCATTGCAGCGCTCAACGCGGGTTGTGACATGGTTTTGCTGTGCAACCAGTCACTCAACGGTGGGTCTGCCGTCGATGCCTTGTTGGATGGCCTGCAAGAGGCTTTGGTGGCAGGCGACTGGGTTGCCAGCCCGGACAGCGAAGCACGCCGCCTGGATTTGCTGCCGCAAACCGCACCTCTGACCTGGGATGAGCTGATGCGTCATCCTGCTTATCACCAGGCTTTGAGCAAGCTGCCCTGATTGGGCGTCGGGCCAAGGCCCAATGACAAAGGGGACCGTGAGGTCCCCTTTTTTTGCTTGAAACCAAGGCACCGGTTTGATCCGGTGCCTGGATGATCAGCTTGCTTGTTGCTCGAACGGCAGCTTGATCTGGTTCAGATCCTTGCGGGTCTCAACCAACACCAATGGGCCTTCGTCAACGATTTGAACCGGCTTGCGCTCACGTGGCACGTGAACAGGCTTGGGTTCATTGGCGATGATTTCCTGAACCACGCGGATCTTTTCAGCATCCGAGTTGACCCATTCCAAACCAGCGGCTTGAGCGATGCCCTGCAGATCTTGCAGGGGCAACACGAACGGCTTGACCGGCTCTGCAACAGGTGCGGGAGCTGGAGCCGGTGCGGGCTCAGCTGCCACAGGTGCAGGCGCTGGGGCTGCTACCGGTGCTGCAGCTTGAGCCACAGGGGCCGTGGACTCAGGCGCCAGGCTGAACGGACCTGTATCGTTGGAAGGCGCTGCCAAAGGCAAGGTCAACTCAACGGGCGCATTGTTGCCAGACTCAGCTGCAGAGGCTTGATCGCCGCCTTCAGCTTGCTCGGTGCGTTCGCCTCGTTCACGACGATTGCGATTGCGGTCACGGTTGCGGCCGCGACGGTTTTCGTCATCACCACGTTCTGCTTGGGGTGCGTCACCGGAAGCTTCTGGCGCGGTGGTGTCTGCGCTGCCTTCAGCGCCTTCGACCATATTCACACCTTCTTCACGCTCACCGCGGCCACGACCACCGCGACGGCGGCGACGGCCACCTTCGCGGTCACCGTTCGCGCCATCGGCAGCCGTACCGGCTTGACCTTCTGGTGCGACGGCGCTGGTCAGGCTTGACTCAGCGGCGGCAACTTGGGCTTCGCGTGGCGCACGATCCGAACGCTCACTACGTTGGCGACCACGACGGCCACCTTCGTTGCGTGCGTTGTTGTCATCACGTTGGGCATCGGTGCCAGCAGCTTGGTTGTTGACGGCTTCTGTGCCGGTCGACACGCGGTCTTCACGCTGGTTGCGACGACCTTGGCGGCCTTCGCTGTTGCGCTCACCACGCTCGCTGCGTTCGCCACGTTGACCTTGACGGCCTTCGCCATTGCGTTCACCGCGTTCGCCGCCACGTTCGCCACGGCGTTGACCATCGCGACGGCCGCCTTGACCCTTGCCGGCGCCCTTGCTGCCATCCTTGGATGGTGTGGTTGGGGTTTGTTCGCTAGGCGTTGGCGCTGCTGGCGCGGCGTCGCCGCCGGTAAACAGGCGCTTGATCCAGCCAAAGAAACCGCCAGAGCTGGCTACAGGTGCAACTGGAGCCGGCGCAACGGTTGCAGCTTCCAGAACGGGTTCGTTCTTGGGCACAGCAATCGGAGCCGGTTGGTCTGGCAGCACGCCCTTGATCACGGGCTCTTGCTTGGGCTTGGCCTTTTCACGACGGGTGATCCCCACTTCGTCTTCTGGCTCTTCGATCATGGCGTAGCTGGCCTGGATGTTTTCCAGACGAGGGTCGTCATGACGCAGGCGCTCAAGCTTGTAGTTCGGGGTCTCAATGTGCTTGTTAGGCACCAGCAGCACGGTCACGCGTTGCTTGAGTTCGATCTTGGTGATTTCGGTGCGCTTTTCATTGAGCAGGAAGGAGGTCACTTCCACCGGCACTTGAACGTGCACAGCGGCTGTGTTGTCCTTCATGGACTCTTCTTGAATGATGCGCAGGATCTGCAGGGCCGAGGATTCGGTATCGCGGATGTGGCCTGTGCCGTTGCAGCGTGGGCAAGCGATGTGCGAGCCTTCGGACAGTGCAGGGCGCAGGCGTTGGCGCGACATTTCCAGCAAGCCGAACTTGCTGATCGAGCTGAACTGAACGCGAGCGCGGTCAAAACGTAGCGCATCACGCAGGCGTTGTTCCACTTCACGACGGTTCTTGGACTCTTCCATGTCGATGAAGTCCATGACGATCAGACCACCCAGATCGCGCAAACGCATCTGGCGGGCAATTTCGTCAGCCGCTTCCAAGTTGGTGCGGAAGGCGGTTTCTTCGATGTCGCTGCCACGTGTTGCACGGGCCGAGTTCACGTCCACGGCCACCAGGGCTTCGGTGTGGTCGATCACGATGGCACCGCCAGAAGGCAGGTTCACGGTGCGGCTGAAAGCCGTTTCGATCTGGTGTTCGATCTGGAAGCGCGAGAACAGCGCGGCATCGTCACGGTAGCGCTTGACGCGGTTGGCCGTGTCGGGCATGACGTGCAGCATGAACTGCAGGGCTTGCTCGTAAATGTCGTCGGTATCGATCAGGATTTCACCGATGTCGGCGGTGAAGTAGTCGCGGATGGCGCGGATGACCAGTGACGATTCCTGATAGATCAGGAAGGCACCCTTGCCGCCCTTGGACGCTTCGTCGATCGCGGTCCACAACTTGAGCATGTAGTTCAAGTCCCACTGCAATTCAGCAGGGGTGCGGCCAATGCCGGCGGTGCGTGCGATCAGGCTCATACCCTTGGGGTATTGCAGCTGATCCATCGCTTCTTTCAGCTCTTCACGCTCGTCGCCCTCGATGCGGCGGCTGACGCCACCACCACGTGGGTTATTGGGCATCAAAACCAGATAACGGCCAGCCAGCGAGACGAAAGTGGTCAGGGCAGCGCCCTTGTTGCCACGTTCTTCTTTTTCGACTTGAACCAGCAGCTCCTGGCCTTCTTTGATCACGTCCTGGATCTTGGCCGAGCGAACTTCCACGCCTTCTTTGAAGTACTGGCGGGAAATTTCCTTGAATGGCAGGAAGCCATGGCGTTCTTCGCCGTAATCGACGAAACAGGCTTCCAAAGAGGGCTCGACGCGGGTGACGACGGCCTTGTAGATGTTGCCCTTGCGCTGTTCGCGCCCTTCGATTTCAGTCTCGAAGTCGAGCAGTTTTTGTCCGTCAACGATGGCCAGGCGCCGTTCTTCCGGCTGCGTGGCGTTGATCAGCATGCGCTTCATGTGGTCTCCACAGTTCAATCGAAGCCTGCCCGAGATGGCGTCGGGAAGACTTCAATCACCGCAGGCCTTTCGGCCAACGGCAGCTTTCATGCACGAGCAACGAAATGAACCGGAAGGAATTGCCGTATTTGCACCAGACCCGATGGGATCAATGGCACAGGGGCGCGCGCATCGAGACTTGAACACGTGGCTGTTGCCTCCCAGCACGAAAAGGCCGCCCGGTTTTTAACGGGGAGGCCAATTGGGCTTGACGGGGGGAAGAAGCGGGCGCACCGGTGGGTTCTGATTCGACAAAAGAGCTCCATGCGCGGCAGGTCACCTCATGGGTGGTTTGGCGCGCAAGAACTTGCGAATTCAAAAACTGGATGGGCCGTGGCACGTGGGCAGTCACTCGACACAGAAACCAGCGCTAGGCACGCTGATTTCAAAAAACCTTGAATCTTGGTCCGATATACGTCGGCTCTGACAAAGAAAGCTGATCGGCAAAACCACACCTTGGGTGGTTTTCTCCAATCGGCAAGCTTTGTTGCATCACCATCATTTGGCGGGGCACCCCGCCTGGCCTTGTCATGTTTGCGCTACCAGATCGTCTCAAAAGGTAAACTGCGGTCTGGCTTTGCCATTTCTTGCTGCCAATATCGCGCAGGCAATATCAACAAACAATACATTTCATAACGTGGCTCAGCCCATTATAGGTGCGAAATCCGCACTTTCTCGCTCAAAAAAGCCGGGGAAATCCCAGGCGGCGGCCCCCGCAGTTACAAATGCGGGGCAATCGGCTGCGGCCGTTCAACGGTTGATCATTGACGAAGGCGGGGCGGGCCAGCGCCTGGACAATTTCCTGATCAAGGTTTTAAAGGGTGCCCCCAAAACCTTGGTCTACCGCATCATTCGCAGCGGTGAGGTTCGGGTCAACAAGGGCAGGGCGTCGGCCGATACCCGATTGGAGTTGGGGGACGAAGTTCGCGTGCCTCCCCTGCGCCTGGCTGAAAAAGACGAAGTCAAGGCGGCGGCGGTGCCAGCCCGAGAGTTTCCGATCTTGTTTGAGGACGAATACCTGCTGGCGATCAACAAGCCCGCTGGTGTGGCCGTGCACGGCGGGAGTGGTGTCAGCCATGGCGTGATCGAGCAATTGCGTCGAGCCAGGCCCCAAGCCAAGTTCCTGGAGCTGGTGCACCGACTGGACAAGGAGACCTCCGGCATCTTGCTGGTCGCCAAAAAACGCAGCGCGCTTGTCACATTGCAGGATTTTTTCCGTCACCGTCAGGCGCATAAAACCTATGCGGCTTTGGTGATTGGCGCCTGGCCAGATCACAAAAAAGTGGTGGACGTGGCCTTGCACAAGTTCTTGACGGCGGACGGTGAGCGCCGCGTCAAGGCTGTGGCAGAAGACAACGACGATGGGCGCCGCTCTATTTCATTGGTGAAGGTGGTCAAGCGTTTTGAGGCGTTCACGCTTTTGGATGTGACCATCAAAACCGGGCGTACGCATCAAATTCGGGTGCATTTGTCGCACGAAGGTCACCCCATTGTTGGGGATGAAAAATACGGTGATTTCGCGCTCAATAAGGCCATGACGCGCGGCGATGCCCGTTTTAGCCGTATGTTTTTGCATGCGCGGTATCTTCGACTGCCTCATCCTGTTTCGGGTGAGGATTTGGTGTTGGAGGCACCTGTGCCGCCTGACTGCCAATCCCTGTTGGATGTACTGCCCTAATTGACCATCGGAGTGAATGTGACAACGACCCCACAGTCCGTGCTGCGGCCCAGAAACTTCGATCTGGTCGTTTTTGACTGGGATGGCACCCTTTATGACTCGACGGCCTTGATCGTGGGGGCAATTCAGGCTGCTTGTGCAGACTTGGGCTTGCCTGTGCCTGACAAAACGCAGGCTGCATACGTGATTGGTCTGGGTTTGCACGATGCCTTGGCGCATGTGGCCCCGACATTGGACCCGGCTCGCGTACCTGAATTGGGCCTGCGTTACCGACATCACTATTTTGGCAAGCAGCACGAACTCAGTCTGTTTGAGGGCACGTTGGGTTTGCTGACTGCCTTGAAAGAGCGCAATCATTGGCTGGCGGTGGCAACGGGTAAATCTCGTCAAGGCCTGAATGAGGCATTAACCCATGTCGAGTTGCGCGGCGTATTTGATGGCACCCGGACGGCTGACGAAACAGCCTCCAAGCCGCATCCGATGATGTTGCAGGAGTTGATGGCCGAGTTCGGTGTCGAGCCTGAGCGTACGCTGATGATTGGTGACACCACACATGACTTGCAGTTGGCGGCCAACGCCGGCACCCACAGTGTGGGGGTCAGTTACGGTGCGCATGACCCGGACTCATTTGCTTCATTTGAGACCCGCTACGTGGCCCATTCGATGGCCGATCTGCATCAGTGGTTGATGGAACATGCCTGATTTGAATCTGGATTGGCAGCCCCTGTGTCAGTCGCCGGACCTGGAAGAGGGCGGTGCAGCGGTGTTGTTTGATGTGCAGGAGTTTGGGCAGACCATCCAGGCTTTTGCGGTGCGCTATGACAACGTTGCGGTGGCCTATCTGAACCGTTGCGCACACGTCCCGACAGCCATGGACTGGCAGGAGGGGCAGTTTTTTGATCAGGACAAGCGATTCATCATTTGTTCGATCCATGGCGCCTTGTACGATCC
>JBDKHX010000002.1:0-16953 GCA_039797415.1 Pseudomonadota bacterium
TCCTTGATGGATGAAAACGGCAAGCGCGCCAAGCCTTGGGACGCTCAACAGGTCATGTATCAGGCCTTGATCAACTCAGCATTGCAGTCTGCTCAAGCTGCGCGTGATCTGGGTATGTCGCCAGAGCAAATCATCCTGTCTTGCAAGGTGAGTGGCGTACAAGACCTGATCAGCGTTTACCGTGGTTTGGCCGCCCGTTGTGATTACCCCTTGCACTTGGGGTTGACTGAGGCGGGGATGGGAGCCAAAGGGACGGTTGCTTCTGCCGCAGCCTTGTCGATCTTATTGCAAGAAGGCATTGGTGACACCATCCGCGTATCGCTGACGCCCCAGCCGGGTGAAGCCCGCACGCAAGAGGTGGTCGTGGCGCTTGAGATATTGCAGGCGCTGGGCTTGCGCTCCTTTGTGCCCAGCGTCACAGCTTGCCCAGGTTGTGGCCGCACCACCAGCACTGTCTTCCAAGAATTAGCCAAGCAAATTGACGACTTCCTGCGTGCTCAGATGCCTGTTTGGCGTGAGCAGTATCCAGGGGTTGAAAAGCTCAAACTCGCAGTCATGGGCTGTATCGTCAATGGTCCGGGCGAGAGCAAGCACGCAGACATCGGCATCAGCCTTCCCGGCAATGGCGAGGCACCTGCCGCACCCGTATTCATCGACGGCGAAAAGGCCTTGACCCTGCGTGGCGAGAAAATCGCTGAAGAATTCCAACAAATTGTCCAGAACTACATCGAGCGCCGCTTCGGTTAACTCGGCTAGAACAGGACCCAGTTTTTTAGGTTATGGCAGAACAACTCAAAGCCATCAAAGGCATGAACGACATCTTGCCGCCAGAGTCGGCGAGATGGGAATGGCTTGAAGACACCGTGCGTCGTCTGATGCGGCGCTACGGCTATCAAAACGTACGCACCCCCATTGTCGAACCGACAGCGTTGTTCGTTCGTGGCTTGGGCGAGGTCACCGACATTGTCGAAAAGGAGATGTACTCCTTTGAAGACAGCCTCAATGGCGACAAGCTGACCCTGCGGCCCGAAGGCACGGCAGGTGTTGTGCGCGCCATCAACGAGCACACCTTCTTGTACGAAGGCGGCAAGCGTCTGTACTACATCGGCCCGATGTTCCGTCACGAGCGTCCCCAAAAAGGACGCTACCGCCAGTTCCATCAGGTTGGCGCAGAAGCCATGGGCTTCAGTGGCCCGGATGTGGATGCCGAATTGATCTTGATGATCGCGGCGTTGTGGCGGGATCTAGGTATTCAAATCGGCACCGATGTTCGCCTTCAATTGAACAGCCTCGGACAGCCGGCAGAGCGCCAAGCCCACCGTCAAGCCTTGATCACCCACCTTGAGGCGCATCAGGACTTGTTGGATGAGGACGCGCGTCGCCGTTTGCATACCAATCCGCTGCGCATTCTGGACACCAAAAATCCAGCCATGCAGTCGGTGGTCGAATCCGCGCCCAAGCTGATCGACTTTTTGGGCGAAGAGTCTCTGGCGCATTTCAATGCGGTCAAGGCAGTCCTGGATGTCGCAGGCATCCCGTACGAAGTCAACACACGCTTGGTGCGTGGGATGGACTACTACAACCTGACGGTGTTCGAGTGGGTCACGGAACGCTTGGGTTCGCAAGGCACGGTGTGCGGTGGTGGCCGTTACGATGGTCTGATTGAGCAACTGGGTGGCAAGCCTGCGCCGGCTGTCGGCTGGGGCTTGGGCATGGAGCGTCTGCTTCTGTTGGTTCAAGAGTTGGGGATCGAGCCGCCTTCATCGGCGCCTGATGCCTTTGCCGTCGTGATGGCTGGAACGCCTTTGCCTTTGGTGTTGACCACCATTGATCGTCTGCGCGCAAAGGGCGTCAACATCGTGTTGAACCCGGCGGGCAAGGACGGTCCTGCCAGTCCCAAGTCACAGTTCAAAAAAGCCGATGCCAGCGGCGCTCAGTACGCTTTGGTGTTTGGCCCCGATGAAGTGGCGTCCGGCTTGGTGGCGGTCAAACCCCTTCGGGATGGCTCTCAGCAGGTTTCTCAGTCAATTTCTGATGTCGAGTCATGGGCTGACAGCCTGATGGCTCATCGCCGGTCATAATCCGGCTTTCTCTAACTGGCGAAATCGTCATGGCGACTTACGACCTAGAACAACAAGAACAGCTTGACCAGGTCAAGCAGTTTTGGAAGCAGTACGGCAACCTGATCACATGGTTGGTCTTGCTGGTATTGAGTGGATTTGCTGCGTGGAACGGCTACAACTGGTGGCAAACACAGCAAGCAACCAAGGCTGCGGGCCTCTATGAAGAGTTGGACAAGGCTGCTGTGGCAGGTGATGCCAAGAAGGTTGCCCAGTCGTTTGCGGACTTGAGCAAAGACTATGGCCGCACGACATTTGCTCAACAGGCGGCGCTCGTGGCGGCCAAGGTTGCTTCAGACAAGCAAGACGCAGATCAGGCCAAAGTGGCTTTGAACTGGCTGGTCGAACATGGCAAGAATGCTGATTTGGTTGCCGTGGGGCGCTTGCGCTTGTCTGGCATGCAAATGGATGCCAAGCAGTACGACGAAGCAGCCAAGACCTTGAGTGCCCCGATCCCTGAAGAATTCATGGGCTTGGTCAATGACCGTCGTGGCGACATCTTGATGGCGCAGGGCAAAAAGGCAGAGGCAGTTGAAGCCTACCAAAAAGCCTGGAAGACCATCGATCCCTCTGTTGATTACCGACGCTTTGTCGAAGGCAAATTGGTGGCCCTTGGTCATGCGCCCGCTCCTGTGGCCGCAGCCGCCAGCGCCGCCCAATAAGGCATCACAGAGTCCAGCTTAGAACTGTTCACACACATCCATGCAGCAAATTCGCGCAATTTACACAGTGCCTATGGTGAGGCGCGTTGTGACCGCTTCTGTCTTGGTCGGACTGATCTCCGCCCTGGCAGCTTGTGGCGCATCCAAGCCCAAGCCCGCGCCGTTGGAGGACCTGACTCCGACCAAAGTGGTATCTGTCGCGTGGTCCTACCGTGTCGGGTCGCTGGATGTGCCGGCTTCTTTGGCGTTCACCGCAGAGGCCGTTGTGGCGGCCAGCAGTGATGGTGAGTTGGTCGCGTTGGATAGCCAGACTGGTGCCAAGAAATGGCAAGCCGATGCGCGCGGCGACTTGTCCGCAGCAGTCGGCAGTGATGGTCGCTACACAGCGGTCGTCACAACGGGCAATGAACTGGTTGTCTTTGATGGCAGCAAAGAGTTGTGGCGTGAGCGGCAATCTGGTCGCGTTGCCACAGCACCCTTTGTGGCCGGCGAGCGAGTTTTCGTGCAGGGCGTGGATCGAACGATCCGTGCTTACGATGCCCAAGATGGCCGTTGGCTTTGGGCCTACCAGCGCAGTGGTGGCGAATCCTTGGCCTTGGCCGTTCCTGGCGTCCTCACCAGTTACAAAGACACCTTGCTGGTCGGGCAGGGCGCTCGCCTGGTTGCGCTGGACCCTGTCAAGGGTGCGCCGCGTTTCGAGTTGAATATGGGCACCCCACGGGGCTCAAATGAAGTCGAACGCCTGGCAGACCTCATCGGTCCCGTTGCCGTTTCTGGCACGGACCTGTGTGTTCGCGCCTTCCAATTGTCTGTCGGCTGCGTCAACCCATCCAATGGCACGCTGCGTTGGACACGTCCTCAAGCTGGTACCAAGTCTGTGGGTGCCAACGACCAGGTCGTGGTCGGCGCTGACAGCGCTGATCGAATCAACGCCTGGAAGGCCAGCAATGGCGAAATTCTGTGGCGTGTGGATCGCTTCACGCATCGTGGCCTGAGCGGCATGGCCGTCTGGGGGGACCTGGTTGCGGCAGCTGATGCCGATGGATATTTGCACCTGTTGGCCCTGGACGATGGCCGAACGGTCGGACGTTTTTCTCTTGATGCACCAGTTGAAACTGCACTGGTCGTCAAAGATGGCTTGTTGTATGCGCAAACTCGCCGTGGCACGGTCTACGCCTTGCGCACCAACTGATTCCAACTACTGGATCTCATGAAACCTGTTATTGCACTGGTCGGTCGGCCCAACGTAGGCAAGTCCACGTTGTTCAACCGTTTGACCAAGAGCCGCGATGCGATCGTGGCTGATTACGCTGGCCTCACACGTGACCGCCACTACGGTGAAGGTCGCGCGGGGCATCGCGAGTTCATCGCCATCGACACCGGTGGTTTTGAGCCTGACTGCACCGCTGGCATTTTCAAAGAAATGGCCAAGCAAACTCGCCAGGCAGTCGCCGAGTCGGACGCCGTGATTTTTGTGGTGGACGCCCGTGCTGGCTTGTCCGCCCAAGACCATGACATTGCCAAGTACCTGCGTACATCCAACAAAAAAGTCTTGCTAGCTGCCAACAAGGCAGAAGGCATGACCGAGGGTGTGCAGTTGGCCGAGTTTTACGAGTTGGGCTTGGGCGAGCCCGTGCCTTTCTCTGCTGCGCACGGACAAGGTGTACGCAGCCTGATTGACTCTGCGCTCGACGACTTCTTCACGGATGAAGACGAAGAAGATGATGAACAGCTGGAAGACCAGGATCGCCCCATTCGTTTGGCCGTCGCTGGACGCCCCAACGTCGGTAAATCGACGCTGATCAATACATGGCTGGGCGAAGAGCGCTTGGTGGCGTTCGACATGCCTGGCACCACTCGCGATGCCATCACGGTGCCGTTTGAACGCAATGGCCAGCGCTTCGAGTTGATCGACACAGCCGGTTTGCGCCGTAAGGGTAAGGTGTTCGAAGCCATTGAGAAATTCTCGGTGGTCAAAACCCTGCAAGCCATTTCGGATGCCAACGTGGTCCTCTTGTTGCTCGATGCCACCCAAGGCGTGACAGATCAAGATGCGCACATCGCTGGCTACATCCTGGAATCGGGGCGTGCGGTTGTCATCGCGATCAACAAATGGGATGCGGTTGACAGCTACCAGCGTGAAATGCTCCAACGCTCGATTGACCAGCGTCTGGCATTCTTGAAGTTCGCGCCTTTGTTGCATATTTCGGCCATCAAGCGTCAGGGTATCGGCCCACTGTGGAAGGCCATTTCAGACGCCTGGGAAGCGGCTTGCCGCAAGATGCCAACGCCGGTGCTGACCCGTTTGTTGCTGGAAGCCGTTCAGTTCCAGCAACCCAAACGTGCGGGTTCTTTCCGACCCAAATTGCGTTACGCCCACCAAGGCGGGCAGAACCCTCCTGTCATCGTGATCCACGGCAATTCGCTGGAACACGTGACTCAGGCTTACAAACGCTTCCTTGAAGGGCGTTTCCGGGAACATTTCAAGCTATATGGCACGCCCATGCGCATTGAAATGAAGTCTTCCCAGAATCCTTTCATTGATAACGAATAAGATGGATGAGGGGCTTGAGCCCCTTCGTCCACGCAGTCCTTTGGACTGTGTTAAGGTCCAGTTTCTGAAAACTTTTCCAACACGGAGCATATCGTGAGCAACAAAGGGCAACTCCTACAAGACCCGTTTTTGAACCTGCTGCGCCGCGAGCACGTGCCAGTCTCCATCTATCTGGTGAACGGCATCAAGCTGCAAGGCCACATTGAATCGTTCGACCAGTACGTGGTTCTGCTGCGTAACACGGTCACGCAAATGGTTTATAAGCACGCGATTTCAACAGTGGTTCCTGGCCGCGCCGTGAACTTCCACGCCAACGAATCGACTGAGGCCTGAGCTGAAAAATCGTTCTGAACCCCGAGTCGTATTGGTCGGGGTTGATTTTGGCCCCGGCTCCGCCTTTGATCCAACCCTTGACGAGTTGGCTTTACTGGCTGAGTCGGCTGGCGATGCCCCTGTCGCCAAAATCACGGCCAAGCGTCGTGCCCCTGATGCCGCTTTTTTTGTTGGCTCAGGTAAAGCCGACGAAATCAAAGAACTCATCACCCTGTACCAGGCTGATGGCGTCATCTTTGATCAAACATTGTCTCCCGCACAGCAGCGCAATCTTGAACGCCACTTAGGTGTCGAGGTTCTGGATCGCACCGGGCTGATCCTGGAGATCTTTGGCGCTCGCGCTCGCAGCCATGAAGGCAAGCTTCAGGTTGAATTGGCGCGTTTGCAGTATCTCTCCACCCGACTGGTCCGGCGCTGGTCTCACCTTGAGCGCCAACGAGGCGGGGTGGGGCATCGTGGCGGTCCCGGCGAAACTCAGCTTGAGCTGGATCGCCGGATGATCGAGCAAAAAATCAAATCTCTCAAAGAACGGCTGGCGCGGGTCAAGCGTCAACGCGGCACCCAGCGTCGTTCTCGCGAGCGGACAGAAACCTTCCGAGTCTCCTTGGTTGGGTATACCAACGCAGGTAAATCCACCCTGTTCAACGCCTTGACCAAGGCTGGCACCTATGCGGCCGACCAGTTGTTCGCGACACTGGACACCACCACGCGTCAGCTCTATCTGGCTGAAGCGGGGCGAAGCGTTACCTTGTCTGACACGGTCGGTTTCATTCGGGATCTGCCTCACACCTTGGTTGAATCCTTCGAGGCCACGCTCCAAGAGGCGGCTGACGCAGACGTGTTGTTGCACGTCATCGATGCGTCAAGCCCAGTGGCCCTGGATCAAATTTCCGAAGTTTTGCGGGTGCTCGATAGCATCGGGGCAGGGCAGATCCCTCAAGTGCTGGTCTACAACAAGTGCGACGCGCTGGAAGAGCATCAAACCCCGCATCACAGCCAGGATATTTTTGAGCTGTCTAATGGCGTCCGCTGTACCCGTGTTTTTGTCAGCGCACTGACTGGCCAAGGCCTGGAAGTGTTGCGCGGGATACTCGCCAAGGCAGCTTGTGATGGCCTCTTGGGGGATCAAATCCTTGAACCCCGTACTGATTTGTCCGGTGACGGGCACAATCAGGAAATTGACGTGCGCTGGAGCGCCAACAACGACTTTGACCCAACATCTGTCAGAACCTGACTATGAATTCATTTGATTCAAACAAACAGCCTCGAGGAATCCTTTCTTCGCTGGGGGGTGTTCTAGCCAGACCTCTGGGTATTTTGAACAACCGCCCTGAAGGACCGCCTGATCTGGATGAGTTGTGGCGAGATATCAACCGCAAACTCAGCAATGTCTTTGCTGGTAAGGGTGGTGGCGACCAAGGCAATGGTCCGACAGGGCCTGACGCTCGTGGTGCTGGCATCGGGGCGGGAGTCATTGTTGGTGTGGTCGGTTTGTTCTGGCTGGGCAGTGGCTTTTTCATCGTCCAGGAAGGCCAGCAGGCCGTTGTCATGTCATTTGGTCGCTTCAGCCACACTGTGGATGCTGGCTTCCAGTGGCGCGCCCCGTATCCCTTCCAAAGTCATGAGATCGTCAATCTGACCCAGTTGCGCTCAATTGACGTCGGGTCAGGCAACGTCGCTCAGGCAACTGCGTTGCGCGACTCATCCATGCTGACTCGCGACGAAAACATCGTCGATATCCGCTTTACCGTTCAATATCGCCTGGCTGATGCCCGCGAGTACCTGTTTGAAAACCGCAGCTCTGATGAGGCGGTATTGCAAGCCGCAGAGTCTGCTGTGCGTGAAATCGTGGGTAACAGCACGATGGATTCTGTCCTGTATGAGCAGCGTGATGCCATTGCGCCTGAACTGGTCAAGTCTATTCAAGCTCAATTGAACCGCTTGAAGGCGGGTGTGACCATTCAGACGGTCAACGTGCAAAGTGTGCAGGCACCCGAACAGGTCCAAGCTGCATTTGACGATGCTGTCAAAGCGGGTGCTGATCGTGAGCGCTTGAAAAACGAAGGCCAAGCCTACGCCAACGATGTCATCCCCAAGGCGCAAGGTACTGCAGCACGTCTGCGCGAAGAAGCTGCCGCTTACAGTGCACGTGTTGTCGCTCAGGCAGAGGGTGATTCGCAGCGGTTCAAGTCCGTGTTGGCTGAGTACCAAAAAGCCCCCGGTGTGACCCGTGATCGGCTCTATATCGATGCCATGCAGCAGGTCTACAGCAATGTGACCAAGGTGATGGTCGACTCCAAGCAAGGGTCCAATTTGTTGTACTTGCCACTGGATAAATTGCTGCAAATGACCTCTGGTGTCAATGGCAGTGGTGTTGCGGCACCCGCTGCAGGCGGCTCAGAAGCGCCAGCGCAACAAGCGGTCGTTCCTCCAACTACGTCCACATCCGATCCCCGTTCACGTGATGGTCTGCGCAGCCGCGACCGTGACGCTCGTTGATTGGAGACTCAAACTATGAATCGCATCGGAACCGTCTTGGTGGGCTTGCTGCTTGCCATCGTCGTGGCAGCGTCAACCCTGTACGTGGTAGACCAACGCCAGTTTGCAGTCGTCTATGCACTGGGTGAAATCAAAGAGGTCATCAGCGAGCCTGGCTTGAAGATCAAAATGCCAGCCCCCTTGCAAAATGTGGTGATGCTGGACCGCCGTGTTCAAACCTTGGACAGCCCAGAATCACGCCCTATCTTTACCGCTGAAAAGAAGAGCTTGGTCATTGATTGGCTGGTGAAGTGGCGCATCAAGGAGCCTCGCCAGTTCATTCGCAATAACGGCACGGACATTCGCAACGCTGAAAACCGTTTGGTTCCCATTGTTCAAGCTGCCTTGAACGAAGAAGTGACCAAACGCACCGTGGGCGCTGTGCTGTCGGCTGAACGCGAAAAGGTCATGCAAGGCGTCATCCGTCGCCTGGCCGATGATGCCAAATCCTTTGGTATCGAGATCGTTGACGTCCGCATCAAGCGTGTTGACTTCTCTGCCAACATCACCGATTCGGTCTATCGTCGCATGGAGTCAGAGCGCAAGCGGGTGGCCAATGAGTTGCGCTCGCAAGGCTCCGCTGAAAGTGAAAAAATCCGCGCCGATGCAGATCGCCAGCGTGAAATCATTGTTGCTGAAGCATATCGGGATGCTCAAAAACTCAAGGGTGAGGGCGATGCCAAAGCGTCGGTTCTGTACTCTGAGTCGTTTGGTCGCGACCCGCAATTTGCCCAGTTCTACCGCAGCCTTGAAGCGTATCGTTCGACCTTCCGTAGCAAGAGCGATGTCATGGTTCTGGACCCCAGTAGTGACTTTTTCAAGGCCATGCGTGGCCCAGGTGCAGCTTCATCGGCCAAGAAGTGATGAGGCTTGAACAAGCATGAACACTGGTGATGCCATTTGGCTGGCTTGTGGACTTGTCTTGGTTCTGGAGGGGTTGATGCCAGCCATCAACCCTGCTGGCTGGCGCCGATTGTTTGAGCAGCTTCTCCAGTTACGTGATGACCAGATTCGAATTTTTGGTCTGGTCAGCATGGTGCTTGGGTTGCTGTTACTTTGGTTTTTTCAGTAGAGCGCAGGCCGATTTCGGCCTGATGTTGCAGATTCCGTCGCGCAAGTGCTCTGTACGCCGGTAGAATGCCGGTTTTAACCCCCTCCCGATTCTTATGTCGTCTGCTTGGCTGTTGCCAGAGCACATTGCTGACGTTTTGCCTGCACAGGCTCGACGTGTCGAAGAGCTGCGTCGCGTCTGGCTGGATGTGGCGCGTGGTTATGGCTACGAGTTGGTCATGCCTCCCATGCTCGAGCACCTCGAGTCTTTGTTGTCCGGCACGGGGCATGAGCTCGACCTCAAAACCTTCAAGCTGGTCGATCAACTCAGCGGTCGTACCCTGGGTGTGCGTGCGGATGCGACGCCCCAAGTGGCCCGCATTGATGCGCATTTGCTCAACCGTGTCTCTCTGACTCGCCTGTGCTACTGCGGCCCCGTGCTGCATACCCGCCCAGCCAGCCCCCATGCTTCGCGTGAGCCTCTGCAGTTCGGCGCAGAAATCTATGGTCATGCAGGTCTTGAAGCCGACCTGGAAGTCCAGGAGCTGGCGCTCGAAGGTCTGAAAGCCATTGGTTTGACCGATCTGGTTCTGGATCTGTCGGATGTTCGTCTGGTTCAGGGTGTGCTTGGTGGCTTGGGTGTTGACACACAGCTCACCGCGACTCAACGTGATCAGTTGCTGACCGCTTTGGCCGGCAAGGATGCCGGTACGTTGCGCGAACTGGCTGAGCCTTGGGGTGCGGATGTGGCCAAAGCCTTGATCCAGTTGACCCGCCTTTACGGTGACGAGTCGGTCTTGGCTCAGGCTCGGGAAGTCTTGCCCAAGCATGCATTGGTGGACGCCGCTTTGACGGATTTGGCGCACCTGGCTCAACGTCTGCGCGCTGCCTTCCCTGATGTTCGCGTTGGCTTTGATCTGAGTGACCTCAGTGGCTATGCCTACTACAGCGGCACCCGCTTTGCCGTCTACGGCGCTGGGCATGCAGATGCCTTGCTGCGTGGCGGTCGCTACGACGAAGTCGGGGCCGTGTTTGGTCGACGTCGTCCGGCCGTCGGTTTCAGCCTCGACTTGAAAATCGTGGCCGAATTGATGGCTACCAAAGAAGGCGTGTCTGTGCGCTCCGCCGTACGCGCTCCTTGGGGTGAAGACGCCGCTTTGCGTCAGGCTGTGAGGCAACTCCGCCAGCAAGGTCAGACCGTCGTGTGCGTGTTGCCAGGACACGAACACGAAGTTCAAGAATTTGATTGCGACCGCGAGCTGTCGCTCATCGATGGACAGTGGGTTGTTCGCTCGCTTTGATGCGAGCGGCACAAAACCCAGCTTTTGGATATACAGGATTCAGTCATGCAAAACAGCTCTGTGGGCGCTCGCGCCGCGAACGCAACATCGGCCCGCAACGTCGTTGTGGTTGGTACCCAATGGGGTGACGAGGGTAAAGGCAAGGTCGTCGATTGGTTGACTGACCACGCCGCTGCGGTTGTTCGTTTCCAAGGTGGTCACAACGCTGGTCATACCTTGGTGATCAACGGCAAGAAGACTGCCTTGCAACTGATTCCTTCGGGCATCATGCGCGAAGGTGTGGCTTGCTACATCGGCAACGGCGTGGTCGTTGATCCAACGCACCTGCTGTCCGAAATCGAGCGCCTGGAGGCCGCCGGCCTGAACGTTCGTTCGCGTCTGTACATCAGCGAATCATGCCCTTTGATCCTGCCTTTCCATGTCGCCGTCGACAAGGCTCGTGAAGCTCTGCGTGAAAGCAGTGGCAGCGGCAAGATCGGCACCACAGGGAAGGGCATTGGCCCCGCTTACGAAGACAAGGTCGCGCGTCGCGCCCTGCGCGTTCAAGATCTGAAGCACCCAGAACGTTTTGCTGCCAAGCTCAAAGAGTTGTTGGCCTTGCACAATTTCGCGCTGGAAGGCTACCTCAAGGCAGAGGCCTTGGAATTCCAGCCGATCTACGACCAGGCCATGAAGGCCGCAGAGCAAATTTTGCCGATGCTGGCTGACGTGGGTGTTCGCATTCACGCCCACAACGTGGCCGGTGGCAGTGTCCTGTTTGAAGGTGCGCAAGGCACCTTGCTGGACATTGACCATGGCACCTATCCATACGTCACATCCAGCAACTGTGTGGCTGGTAATGCGGCGGCAGGCTCGGGTGTCGGTCCTGACAAATTGCACTACATCCTGGGTATCACCAAGGCATACACAACGCGTGTTGGCAGCGGTCCATTCCCGACTGAGTTGGATTGGGAGACGCCTGATACCGTCGGCTACCACCTGTCGACTGTGGGGCAAGAGCGTGGCACCGTCACGGGTCGTGCGCGTCGTTGCGGTTGGTTGGATGCTGCGGCGCTCAAGCGCTCGGTGCTGATCAATGGCATCTCCGGTATTTGCTTGACCAAGCTCGATGTGCTGGATGGCCTGAGTGAAATCAACGTGTGTACTGGCTACATGTTGCGCGGTCAGCGCATTGATATCTTGCCGCTGGACGCCGATGACATCGTTGCGTGCGAGCCGATCTACGAAAGCTTCCCAGGTTGGGAAGGCACCACATTTGGCATCACCGAGTGGGATAAGTTGCCGGCCAACGCCCGTGCTTATCTGGAGCGAGTGCAGGCCTTCATCGGTGCCCCGATCGACATGGTCTCGACAGGTCCAGATCGCGATCACACCATCTTGCTGCGTCACCCTTACAAAGGTTGAGCTTGGCGCGCGATCTCAAAATCACTCAAACTGGTTCGTTGGAAGGATTGTCCATGCTGACTGATGACGGCAAGCATCTGTATGTTTCCTGGGATGAATACCACAGCCTGATCGAACGTCTGGCGATCAAGGTGCATCAATCGGGTTGGGAATTTGACCAAATCCTGTGCCTGGCTCGTGGCGGTATGCGTCCGGGTGATGTCCTGTCGCGTATTTTTGATCGCCCGCTGGGCATCATGTCCACCAGTTCTTACCGTGACGATGGTGGCACGCTGCAAGGCCGCTTGGACATGGCCAAGTACATCACCATGCCCAAGGGTGAATTGGCTGGCCGCGTGTTGCTGGTCGATGATTTGGCTGATTCAGGTGTGACGCTGCGTGCGGTGGTTGATCGTCTGCGCAGCATGCCTGCCATTGCTGAGCTGCGTTCCGCCGTGATTTGGGTGAAGGGTGTGTCCAGCTATACGCCGGACTACTATGTGGATGCATTGCCCACAAGTCCCTGGATCCATCAGCCGTTTGAAGAGTACGACTCGATGCGGCCCGACGCTGTTTTGAAGCGTCATCCGCAGAAGTGATTGAAGATGGGCCGTGAGGCCCATTTTTTTCGTCTGCTGGATTTGGATCGTGCGATTGACAAGCGCAAATGAAAAAAGCCGACCCGAAGGTCGGCTTTTTCAATTGGTGCCCAGGAGAGGACTCGAACCTCCACGGAGTTACCCGCTAGTACCTGAAACTAGTGCGTCTACCAATTCCGCCACCTGGGCAGGTACCTATTTGCAGTTTGTGCAACTGCTGAAGCTAGCAGTATAGCATCAGATTTGTTGGTCTGTTGCTTCGTGTGTCTGATGTTGCAAAAAAGTCGAGTTTTTTTGCGGGTGTGTGGTGTGAAGTGGATTCACCTGCGAATGTGCATCAGCTTGCTGTAGTCTGGTGTCAAACATGACAAGACAAACAACACTTGCCCGCAGCCCAAATGACAAAAGCCGCATGATGCGAACATCATGCGGCTTAAATCTGGTGCCCAGGAGAGGACTCGAACCTCCACGGAGTTACCCGCTAGTACCTGAAACTAGTGCGTCTACCAATTCCGCCACCTGGGCTTATCTTTCACCGTTGTTGATCGACTAATTTTTAATTAAATCGTGTCTCAACAGCGAAGAATGCAATTCTAGCATCAAAATTCAATCCATGACAAGTACTAAGCAGCTTTCTGTGGGTCTCATGAGTGAAATCGTTGGTCAAGTGCAAGGCCATCGGGACGGTCACGGCTTTGTTCAAACGGATGATGGTGAGGTCAGTCTCTATCTCGCGCCCCAGGAAATGCGCTCCGTCATGCACCGCGATCGCGTCAAGGTTCGCGTCGTGCGCTTCGATCGGAAGGGGCGCCCTGAAGGGCAGGTCCTAGAAATCATCGAACGTAGAAAAACGCCCATCATCGGGCGCCTGCTACACGAGGGTGGTGTCTGGTTGGTTGCACCCGAGGATCGCCGGTTTGGTCGTGACATCTTGATTCCCGCCAAGGCGACCGGTAAAGCCGAGCCAGGGCAGGTGGTGTCCGTTGAGTTGACTGAGGCGCCATCTCTGATTGCTCAGCCGGTGGGCCGTGTGGTGGAGGTCCTGGGGGGCATTGATGACCCCGGGATGGAAATCGAAATTGCTGTTCGCAAGTACGAAGTTCCGCATCAATTCCGTGATGATGTTTTGGCGCAAGCGGCCAAATTGCCGGAAAAAATTCGTCCCGTAGATCGACGTGGTCGTATTGACCTGACGGATGTCCCGTTGGTCACGATTGATGGCGAAGATGCTCGCGATTTTGACGATGCGGTGTACTGTGAGCCGGCAAAAGTAGGGCGCTCCAAGGCGCCTAATGGATGGCGCTTGCTCGTGGCGATCGCGGACGTCAGTCACTACGTCAAACCGGATGAGCCGCTGGATCGGGATGCGTATGAGCGTGCCACATCGGTCTACTTCCCGCGTCGGGTCATCCCGATGTTGCCGGAAAAGTTGTCAAACGGGCTGTGTTCTCTCAATCCGGAGGTGGATCGCCTGTCGATGGTGTGCGACATGCTCATCACTGCCGAGGGGCAGGTGCATGCGTACCAGTTTTATCCAGCCGTGATTTGCTCGCACGCTCGTTTCACCTACAACGAGGTTGCGGCAATTTTGGCGAACACCAAAGGCGCAGAGGCTCAGCGGCGCAGCGAGCTGGTGCCAGATTTGCTGCATTTGCATGAGGTGTACCGTGCCTTGGTGAAGGCGCGTGGTGGTCGTGGGGCTGTTGACTTTGATACGACAGAAACGCAAATCATTTGCGATGACAACGGTCGGATCTCCAAGATCGTGCCGCGTGTTCGTACCGAGGCGCATAAGTTGATCGAAGAGGCCATGCTCGCTGCCAACGTGTGTTCGGCTGACTTCATTGAGCGAGCCAAACACCCGGCGTTGTTCCGCGTGCATGAGGGGCCTACCCCCGAAAAGCGTTCATTGCTGAAGAATTACCTCAAGGCCTTGGGTTTGGGGCTCAGTTTGAGCGATGAGCCAACGCCGAGCGACTTTCAGGCTCTGGCTGAGGCGACCAAAGATCGACCTGATGCAACCCAGATCCATACGATGCTGCTGCGTTCGATGCAGCAGGCCATTTACACCCCTGTCAACAGTGGGCACTTTGGTTTGGCGTATGAGGCCTACACGCATTTCACCAGTCCGATTCGCCGTTACCCGGACCTATTGGTTCACCGGGTCATCAAGTCGCTGCTGAAGTCTGGGCGTTATGACCTGGTGCTGCCGCCAGTTCAGTCCTCAGTTGGTAATTTCAAAAAGCGGCCTGGCGCTACGCCGGCCAAAGGCTTGCCCAAGCCGCCTGTCAGGGCGTCCTCTCGCGTCAAGATGTCGCCGCAAGAGGCTGCAGCGTGGGAAACCGCTGGGATTCACTGCAGTGCCAATGAGCGTCGTGCTGACGAGGCATCTCGAGATGTTGAGGCTTGGCTCAAGTGCATGTTCATGCGCGAGCGCCTTGGTGATGAGTACGGCGGCACCGTGAGTGCGGCAACCAGTTTCGGCTTGTTTGTGTTGTTGGATGGCTTGTTTGTCGAGGGCTTGATTCACATCACTGAGCTGGGTGGTGAGTACTTCAAGTTCGACGAAGCCAGGCAAGAATTGCGTGGTGAGCGCAGCGGTGTTCGATACGGTGTGGGTGCTCGGGTTCGGGTTCAGGTCAGTCGTGTTGATCTGGATTCCCGGAAAATCGATTTCCGCATCGTTCGCGAGCCCGGTGAGGCGCGGCCCATTATTCCGTCTGGCAAAAAGCGCCGGGGTGGAGATGTGTCGGCGGTTGCTGAGCTTGACGACATCCGCGAGCAAGATCGCGCAGTCAAGCGGGCTGCAAAGGATGCGGTTGGGCGGCGGCGAGCCGGTGAGGGCGCAGCCCCCTCGCGAGACAAGGCACGTACTGGCGCCAAGAAGATGGCGGGCAAGAAGGCTCCCAGAGGTCGGGCTTAAATTGGTTTGAAAAACGTGCTAGAATGCTAGAGTTTTCCCGAAATGGTTCGGAAAACAATTCAACCACGAAGCCGCCAATCCAAGGTGTTTCGGCTTTTCTCGGCCCATGGGGTTCGATGAGAAGTTAGAAATCGCTGACGGCTTCTAGATCCAACCTCTGGAGCATTCCATGTCCGTATCCATGCGCGAAATGCTGGAAGCAGGTGTCCACTTCGGTCACCAAACCCGCTTCTGGAACCCCAAGATGGCCCCGTATATTTTCGGCCATCGCAACAAGATTCACATCATCAACCTCGAAAAGACGCAACCTGCGTTCGAAGAGGCTCTGAAGTTCATCAAGCAACTGTCTGCTCGTCGCGGTACCGTGATGATGATCGGCACCAAGCGTCAAGCTCGTGACACGATCGCCATGGAAGCTGAACGCGCTGGCGTGCCTTTCGTCAACCAACGTTGGTTGGGCGGCATGCTGACTAACTTCAAGACCGTCAAGGGTTCCTTGAAGAAGCTGAAGGACATGCAAGCTCAAGTCGAAACCGGCTTGGACAACCTGAAGAAAAAAGAAGGCCTGCTGTTCCAACGTGAACTGACCAAGCTGGAAAAAGACATCGGCGGCATCCAGGATATGGCTGCTTTGCCTGACGCTTTGTTCGTGATCGACGTCGGCTATCACAAGATTGCCATCGCTGAAGCCAAGAAGCTGGGCATCCCAGTGATCGGCGTGGTTGATACCAACCACTCGCCTGAAGGCATCGACTACGTCATTCCAGGTAACGACGACTCCTCCAAGGCTGTGGCTCTGTATGCCAAGGCTGTGGCTGACGCCGTGCTGGAAGGCAAGGCCAACGCTGTGAACGAAGTCGTTCAAGCTGTTGCTGCTGGCGAAGACGAATTCGTTGAAGTCAACGACGCCGCCTGATCAGCCTTGATTTGGTAGGAAGGGGGCTGATTTCAGCCCCTTTTTTTCAATAAAAATCCCCATGACACCGTGATGACACCGTGTCTGAACTGAACGGAGAATGCAAATGGCTGCTATTACCGCCAGCATGGTTGCCGAACTGCGCGCCAAGACTGATGCTCCTATGATGGAGTGCAAAAAAGCCCTGACTGAAGCCGATGGCGACATGGTCAAGGCTGAAGAGATCCTGCGTGTCAAGCTGGGCAGCAAGGCTTCTAAGGCTTCTTCACGCGTGACCGCTGAAGGTATCGTTTCCGCTTTCATCGACGGCTCCACTGGTGCATTGATCGAATTGAACTGCGAAACTGACTTCGTTTCCAAGAACGACGACTTCCTGGGCTTCGGCAAGGCTTTGGCTGAGCTGGTTGCCAAGGGCAATCCAGCTGACGTGGCCGCTTTGGCTGCTTTGGATCTGAATGGCGCTACTGTTGAAGCGACTCGTGCGAACCTGATCGGCAAGATCGAGAGCTGGGGCATTGGGCCAGCTACGCGGGTTGCCGACGTGTCGATCAAGGTGTCGGCCGCCACCGGCGCC
>JBDKHX010000003.1:0-16188 GCA_039797415.1 Pseudomonadota bacterium
TGGCACCAACGGTGCCTACGGCACCTTCACTTTGGCCGCTGACGGTTCGTGGACTTACACCGCCAACAACAGCCAAGCGGCCATCCAACAGTTGGGTGATGGCCAGACCCTGACTGAGACCTTCACGGTCAAGGCCGCCGACGGTACCACTTCGGCGGTCACCGTGACCATCAACGGCACCAACGACAGCGCCGTCATCTCGTCGTCCGGAACAACCGGCTCGGTCACTGAAGACGCAAGCGTCAGTGCCGGCCAGATCAGCACCGGTGGCACTTTGTCGGTTGCCGACACCGATGCAGGTCAAGCAGGCTTCCAAGCCCAGCCTGGTACGAACGGGGCTTACGGCACCTTCACCTTGGCCGCTGATGGCACGTGGGCTTACTCCGCTGACAACAGCCAGGCGGCCATCCAACAATTGGGTGATGGCCAGACCCTGACCGAGACCTTCACGGTCAAGGCTGCTGACGGCACGACGTCGTCTGTCACCGTGACCATCAACGGCACAAACGATGCGCCGATTGTTGCCACAGACAATGTCACCATCCTCGAAGACTCGGTGGCGAACGGCAATGTACTGAGCAACGACAGTGATGTAGAAGGCAGTTCGCTGTCCATCACGCAGTTCTCAGTGAATGGGACCGACTACACGGCTGGTACGACCGCCAATATCGCTGGGGTTGGCACAGTCACCATCAAAACCAACGGCGATTACATCTTCACGCCAACAAACAACTGGAGCGGCTCAGCCCCATCCGTGGTTTATACGGCCACAGATGGCTCAAACACCAACACAGGTTTGCTTGCCTTGAAGGTGACGCCCGTCGTCGATGTACCGACCATTGGCGCCATCAACAACATCTACATGTTGCTGGAAGGCAATACAACCATCTCTACAGGCTCATCAGACACCAACGTCAGCAAATACGACTCGGGGAGCGGCGTCTCGCAAGCGAACCTCGAACTGGAGCTGGGCGTCGCCAGTGGCTACCTGGACAACCGATTTGACCCAACGGGCCTGAACGTCAACGACCCTGGCTTCGTCAACATCATTGACGGCAAGGTCTCAGAATCGCACTTCAACCTGCACACAGGTACAACCGTCACCTGGGACTACTCCTTCACAAACGGTGAAAACCTGATCTCAGAAGTATCCAATGGCTACAACGATGTCGTCGTGCTGTTGGTTACCGACCCGCTGGGCAACAAGCAATCCATCCTAGTCGATGCTTCAGAAGAAAAATTCCCGCTGAAGACATCGAACAGCACGTTCAGCTACACATCGACCATGGACGGCAACTACACCTTCCAATGGTTGGTCTTGAACAGTGGCGACAACTATAAAGACTCCTCACTGTCGCTCACCAATTTGCACTTCACGCTGGCTGGAGACACCACTCGCTACACAGCGCCAGTAGAGCTGCCCATCTTTGCGGCCCTGCAAGACACCGATGGTTCAGAGACTCTGGCCATCACCATTGGCGGCGTACCAACGGGCGTCAAATTTGATGCTGGCGTGAACAATGGCAACGGCACCTGGAGCTTCACCTCGGCTCAACTCGAAGACCTGCATCTCCTGCCCCCCGAAAACTACGAAGGGACCTTGAACCTGACGGTCACCGCCACGGCGACAGAAACGGCGACGGGCGAGACGTCCAGCACATCGCAAAGCTTCTCCGTCACGATTGCTGAGACCACCAAGACCTACACAACAAGTGACGAAACATCGCAAACCATCGGTGGCACCAACAGCAACGATCTCCTCAGAGGCTACGCTGGCGATGACATCATCAATGCGGGATCAGGTGACGACATCGCTTACGGCGGAGCAGGCGCAGACACACTGAACGGCGATGCCGGAAACGACGTTCTGTACGGAGGCGTCGGGAACGATGCTCTCAACGGTGGACTGGATCACGACGTCTTGGTCGGCGGCAAAGGCAACGACAACCTGACAGGTGGCGCTGGCAACGATGTCTTCCGTTGGGACTTCAGTGATGCCGGCACCAAGAGCACACCATCCGTCGACGTCATCACGGACTTCAGCTCAACAGCTGGCAACAAAGATGTGCTGGACCTGCGCGACCTGCTGCAAGGTGACGACCATGTCGGCACGAATGCCGGCAACCTGTCCAACTTCATCCACTTTGAATACACCGGCGGAGACACCTTGATCCACCTCAGCTCATCCGGTGGATTCAGCTCAGGCTATACCGCCAGCAACGAAGATCAAACCATCGTGTTGCGCTCGGTTGACCTGACGGTCGGTGGCACGCTGAGCACTGATCAACAGATCATCAAAGATCTGTTGACCAAGGGCCAGTTGAATGTGGACTGATTGATGCGCCGATGACCGGCGCAGATAAAAAGCCGTTGATAAAAGGCGTTGATCAGACGGGCTTCACAGCCGGTCCGGTCACGCCATCAATGCCGCATTGATGCAATGCCGGAATGTCTTGCGGGTCGCTGACACCTTCGGCATACACCTGCAAGCCAAGCCCGTGCAACATGCCCGCCGTGCCAGACACAAACGCCGCACGAGCTGAGTCCTGCGCCACGCCCTGTGAAACTGAGGCATCCAGTTTGACGTAATCCAGTCCTGCCTCAAACAGGAACTCAATCCGCGTCAGACGCTCACCGGCATGCTCCAAACCCACTTTGGCGCCCAAAGGCCGCAACTGCTTGCACAACTCGCGCACCAACTCAAAGTGATCCACGGCGGCGCTTTCTGACACCTCCAGCCACAACTTATGGGCGGCCTCAGGCATGGCCAGCAAATGCGCACGCAACCGCGGCACAAAACTGCTATCGGCCAAAGAAGCAGGCGCCAGATTGACGCCGCGCGCCTCGCCATCCGCTGCAATCTGACTCAAAGCCAGCGTCACGGCGGCCTCATCAATTTGCGACACCAAGCCACAACGTAAGGCCATCGGCAGCCACTGCGCGGCGGGCTCAAAGCCACCACCAGCATCCAACTGCAAACGTGCCGGGCACTCGTAGTGAATCAAACCACCCTTGGCATCCAACACCGGGAAGCGCATCAACTGCACACGGCGACCACTGAGCGCCGAACCCAAACGTTGACGCCATTGATCCTCGCCCAGCACCAAAGCATCCGGTTCCACCAACTCTGCCACTTCAACGGCAAATGCACCGCGGCTTTCTGCCCGGGCCAAGGCCGAGTCAGCCGAAGCCAGCACTTGCTGCATCGACATCCCCCGGCGCCAATGGGTTGCCCCCACCACCACCGATGCCGTCAACGCTTGCTCGGCAAACGCACGCCGAATGGCGTCAGCGTAGTACTCAGCTTGGGGCAATGGCAACTCGGAGGCCGTTAGACAAACCGCAAAATCGCCGCCATTCAACCGACCGGTGGCAGCCCCTGTCACGCCCGAGGACACATCATTGAGGATGGCACCCAAACGCTGCAACAAGTTGTCCGTCAATCGGTGCCCCAGTGAGCGATTCACGCCACCCAAGTCCACAATGCGGACCAAATACAGCACGCCAGACCCAGAACCTTCGTCACTGTCCAAGGCCGCGCCCAACTGCGCCATGAAATGGCGGCGATGCGACAAGCCCGTCAGCGCGTCGCAATGTGCCTGCTGACGCAACTGCTCGACCATATTGGCCTGCTCGTCATACTGGGACTTCAAACGCACCACAACAGCATTCATGGCCCGACTCAACCGAGCCAGCTCGGGCACTTTGGGCTCTTCAACGGTGATGAACCGACGCTCCATCAAAGCCTGAGCCTGGCCCACCGTGGCGTTCAGTGGCTTGCGGATGCCTCGCACCACAAACGACGCCACCACACTGGCCAATGCACCCAATGCCGCCAAGAGCGACAACGTTTTCAGAGAACCTTGCCACAACTGCTCATGCGCGAACCCTGCGTGGCTGATGACCTCCACCTGCCCCAAAGCACGCCAACCATCAGAGACCTGTGCCACACCAGGGAAGGACTCCACCGGCACCATGTCTACAAACCACTGAGGCACCTGCTCGCGCCCCATCCGCGGGTCTGCCTCACGGGTGAACAACGCCCGCCCACCAGCGTCCTTGAGCGTGATGCGCTTGTAAAAGCCGGTGTCAAAAACCGCCTGCACCGTCAAATCCATCGACGGCACATCACCTTTTTGTTGGGACAGGCTCAGTGCCAAAGACTGTGCGTTGTCCGCGTTCTTCAGGCGTAACTGCGTTTCCAAGTAGCCGCGAGCAGAGACCATCCACACGCCAAAACTACCCAAAAAGGCCATCAGCACGGTCACCAGCAGCAGCAACCAAATTTGCCGAATCAAAGACATTGCGCCTCCAAACCCCTCGCCCCAATCATGTTCACCACCATCCCTCAGCCTTGACCTTGACCAGTACATCACGCCACCGAGACAGCCGTGCGGCAGGGTCACCAGCCGATGTTGTACCGACACCTTGCCACAAACCCTCGGCGCTGAAGCTGAAAACAGGCACCAAATCTGGCCGTCTCCCAGCGGGACGAATGTCAGTGATCAAGTTATCCAGAATCAACGGTTCGGCATTGGGCGTTGCGTAATAGGCCAAAACCATGTGGGCCTGCACCGCGGCACCCAACTGCGCCCGGACATACACAAGACGCATCTTGGCCCCAGAAACTCCAGAAGCAATCAAGGAGAAATACTTGGCTATGGCGTAATCCTCACAGTCCCCCTGCCCTTTTGCCATTAATTCCAGTGGACTAGACCAGTAATCCACCTGACCCCAGGTTTCCTGATCGTCTCGATAAAGAATTCGACGATTGAAAAACGAATTGATGGCCTTCAACCGAATCTCGTCATCTTGGTCCGAAACCTCGGCGATCTCACCGAGCAAAGCCTGAGCTCGCGTCGACGTGGCTGTGCTCATCTTTTGTGCTTTGGCCAAAATTTTGGGGGCATCCCAGGCTAACAAAGGCCCGGTCCAAGCCAACACAAAGCAAATGAAGACGCGCAGGACACCACGCCGCACGGCAAGCTTGGACAGCCTCCGTGCAACGCGATTCAACAAAAGGAGTATCCAGCGCAAACAAAGCACAAGCTGAAATCGGCTTAAAACTCCAGATCTTGAACCCGGTGAATAACTCAGATAACAAAGTCACAAATGGGCAAAACCCCCCATCTCAACTTATTTGCGCACATGACGATTAATGCCAGAATGAGCAGTTCCAATTTGGGCTGTTATCCGCTAGCGATGAGGTACTACGTGAAAAATTCCATGCTGAAGTTTGGACTGTCTGCATTGACCTTGGCCTGCATGGCCGCCACCGCACAGACACAAAACACTTCAACGACCGGTTTGAGTGCGGCTGTACAAAAGGCCATCACGCACAACCCCGAAGTCACCGCTCGCCTCAATGCCCTGCGCGCAGCCACCAACGAACAAGATGTGGCCAAGGGTGGTTACCGCCCCAGTGTGGACCTGTCAGCCAACATCGGCCGAGACAGCAACCGCATCACCAGCCGCACCCCTGAAACCCAGAATCTGACCCGTAACGGCGTGGCGCTCACCGCCACCCAAATCTTGTGGGATGGACAAACCACCCGCAAGGAAGTCGAACGACTCGGCCACGCCCGTCTGACGCGTTACTTCGAATTCCTTGCTGCCTCTGAAGAAACAGCACTGGAAGCCACCCGCGCCTATCTGGACGTTCAACGCTTCCGCAAGCTCGTTGAATTGGCTGAGGACAACTACGTTCAGCACAAATACGCCTTCAACCAACTGCAATCCAAAGTCAAAGCAGGTGTTGGCCGAGGTGTGGACTCGGAACAAGCCAATGCCCGACTGGCCCTGGCCGACTCCAACCTGACCACCGAAGTGGCCAATCTGCACGATGTCAGCTCACGCTACTTGCGCATCGTGGGTGATGCACCTCAAGCCCCATTGCCAGCAGCTGGCGCATTGAACAATGGCATTCAGGCTCGCGGCGCCGATGCCACCAACCAAGCACTGGCCCGCAACCCCAGCATCAGCGCCGCAGTTGAAAACCTGCGCGCCGTACAAGCCCAAGCCACTGAACGTGAAAGCGCTTACCAACCTCAAGTTCAAGCGCGCGTACGTGCAGGCATGGGCAAGAACTTCGATGGTGTCCTCAACGAAAAACGAGCCACCACCGCCGAGTTGTTGCTGAACTGGAACCTGTACAACGGCGGATCTGACCGCGCACGTGTGCGCCAGTACGCCGATTTGGTCAACCAGGCAGCAGACCAACGCGACAAAGCCTGCCGTGATGCACGCCAGACCATGGCCATTGCGCACAACGACATCAAGAAGCTGCAAGACCAGATCGCCGCACTGGACCGCAACGTGCTGGCCATCGAGAAAGCCCGTGACGCCTACCGGCAGCAATTTGAAATCGGTCAGCGCAGCCTGCTGGACCTGCTCAACGCCGAAAACGAGCTCTACACCGCCAAGCGGTCGTATGCCAATGCGGAATATGACCTGCAACTGGCCTATGCCCGCACACAGGCCGCACGCAGCAACCTGTTGAGCACATTGGGCCTGGCCCCCACAGAAGACAGCACGTCCGAGCAAACACGTGACTGGAGCGCCGACGCTGATGCTGCGCAACGCTGCCCTGTTGTCGCCATGGACGTGAACACCACCAGCCGCGAAGACCTGGATGCTCGAGCGAGCAAACTAGGCGGGCCTGTGGTCACAACCGCACCAGTCAAAGCACAAGAAGTTGTGCCACAGCCTTTGCCTGCAGCGCCCCCAGTCGCTCAACCAACAGAGGCCGCAACCATTCGACTCCAAGAGTGGGCTGCAGCCTGGATGTCGAAAGACGCCGATCGCTACTTCACCTACTACGGCAAAGACTTTGCCCCGGTCAAGTACACCTCCGCCAAGTGGATCAATGAGCGTCGCCGCCTGCTTGCCAAAACGGGACCGATCGACGTTCAACTGAGCAACGTCAAAGCAGTGGCCAAGGGCGAGACCGTGATCACCTCATTCACGCAAACCTACAAATCACCGCACTTTGCTGACAAAACCAAAAAGGCGCTGACCTGGAAGTTGATCAACAACAAGTGGGTGATCATCAAGGAAAGCAACCGCTGATCCTGTCATACCCTTCGTAAAGGCAACCCGTGCACATTGGTATCGTAGAAGACGACCCGGACCAACTGGACTTGCTTCAGTTATGGGCCGAGTCCGTCCCTCACACCAGCAAGGGGTACAGCAACGCGGCAGACTTCAAAGCGGCCCTTCAACAAGAGCCCTTTGATCTGCTGATGATTGACTGGATGCTGCCTGATTCAGTTGGGGTAGACCTGATCCAATGGATACGAACCAACCTGGGTTGGAACATCCCCATCCTGGTCGTCACAGCCCGAGACGATGAAGAAACCATCGTCTCGGCGTTGGAAGCCGGGGCAGATGACTACTTGGTCAAGCCGCCCAAGCGGATGGAGTTGGCAGCGCGCGTTGCAGCGCTGGGACGCCGCATCAGGCCCGCCGTGCCCGTGGCGCAGACGACCGCAGTCACCATCGGCGACTACGAATACGACACGCAAAAACAAACCTTTTCAGTCAAAGGCGAACCCATTACTTTGACTCAAAAGGAATTCGATCTCGCCGTTTACCTGCTGCAAACACCAGGCAAGCTCGTTTCTCGCGATCACCTGCTCAACAAGATATGGGGCGTGCACACCGAGGTCGACACCCGCACGGTGGACACCCATGTCTGCCGAATCCGAAAAAAACTCCACCTTGATGGCCAATTCGGCTGGAAGCTCGTGTCCATCTACCGCATCGGCTATCGGTTCGATCGCGTCGACGTACCGGCCTGACGGTCTTTCATCATGTCGCAGTCATCGCCCTGCATGTCCTTCATGTGGGCGTCCATCGCCTCCTGCCGTTTTGCGGGGTCCTTGATGGCCGTGATCTTTTTCATTTCCTTGCAGTGCTTGCCCATGTGTTTGTGCATGGACATCCCTGTAGAGGCGGCACTTGCAGCGGCCTCTGCCGCTTTAGGCTGAGCCGAAGCTGCTGCGGCAGCGGCAGACGCGCGCACATCCGGATGGTGGGCCTTGTGGTCTTGTGGACGCGGTTGTGCCATGGCGGCCGTGGCGCAAAGAGCGATCAGCATTGCAGACACGCGCTTGAGGGTGATGTTCATCGCAGATCCTTTTGAATTGAAGAATGCCGCTCGTAGCCGGGCCATTGCCCCCTCGGGCCGAGCAGCATGGGTCAGCATACCCTCAACACCTGTGGTTCAGATGAACCGCACATTACAACTGCGTCATGTCCCGGCAAGAGCCCTGGCCACTATGGCGCCACCTTGCGCTTGAGGGCTTGTGCCAGCGGCAAGGGCAAATTGGGCAGCGAGCGCAACAACCAAGGCAACACCCGGCGCTTGACACCGCTCAGTGATTCCGGCACCAGGGCCTCGATCAGATGCGGCCCCGGTGTGGCCAGGGCGTATTCCAGCGCCTTGGTGAAGTCCTCTGCGGTGTTGGTGCGCACGGCGTGCACGCCCATACCCTGAGCCAGCTGGGCGAAATTCAAGCGCGGTCCGTTCAGGTCCAGTTGCGAGCGTGCTTTGACGCCGCCACTGTCGGCGCCCACTCGCTCCAGTTCCACGTTGAGCACGGAGTAGCTGGCATTGTTGAAGATGATGCTGACCACGTGCAGGTTTTCACGGGCCATGCTCCACAGCGCCTGGATGGTGTACATCGCCGTGCCGTCGCCGACCAGGGCGACCACCGGCCGGTCCGGACAGGCGACCGCTGCCCCAACGGCATTGGGTAAGCCTTGGCCAATGGCCCCGCCGGTCAGGGTGATCAGATCATGACGGGGGCAACCAGCCGTCATCGCGCCCAACATCAGACCCGAGGTGATCGCTTCGTCAATGAGGATGGCGTTTTCTGGCAGCAGATGGCCCACGGCCTTGCAAACCTTCGGCGCGGTCAGTTTGCCGCGCGGACGACCGGGCCGCACGGCAGCCTGCAGACGCGGTTGAGCCTGGGTTGCACCCAACGCCACAGCAAGCTTGACCAGGCTGGCCGTGGCGTCCTGGTCAGGGGTGGACAAAGTGTGAACGGTGCAGTTGTCAGGCACCAGGTAGCTGGGCTTACCGGGGTAGGCAAAGAAGGACACTGGCGCTTTGGCGTCAACCAGCACAAGGTGATCGAGATCCGCCAGTTGCACGCCGGCCATCTCGGCCAGATAGGCAATGCGTTCGACTGGGGGCAGACCGGCGCCGCGCGTCAGGCGCGTGGGGAACACCTCGGCCAACAGCCTCACGCCGGCCTGCGCCGCGACCTGAGCTGCAGCGAGCAGGCCCGGCTCACGCAGAGCACGCCCGCCCAGCAACAGGGCCGCCTTGCCGCCACGTCTAATCGCCTGAGCAATGGCCTGCACAACGGCGTCGTCAGCCGCCGCAGGGATGCCCAGAACGGGCATGGGACACGGCTGCGCGCCGTCGCCCCAGGATACGTCAGCCGGCAAGATCAGCGTGGCCACCTGGCCGGGCAAGCCATGCGCGGCCCGCACGGCGTCTACCGCGTCCTGCGCGAGCTGCTCGGTACGGGTACTGGTACGCACAAAACCGGGAGAGACATTGCGTGCCACAGTTTCAATGTCGGACTGCAACTGCGCGTCGTACTGCGTGTGCGTGGTCGCATGGTCCCCCACGATGTTGACCACCGGCACACGCCCCTTGCGGGCGTTGTGCAGGTTGGCCAACCCGTTGCCCAGGCCACAGCCCAGATGCAGCAAGGTGGCCGCCGGCTTATCGGCCATGCGGGCATAACCATCGGCGGCGCCCGTGGCCACGCCCTCAAACAGCGCCAGCACCGCACGCATTCTGGGCTCGCTGTCCAAGGCGGCAACGAAGTGCATCTCGCTCGTGCCAGGGTTGGTGAAACAGACCTCTATGCCGGCATCGGCCAGGGTTTGCAGCAGGGCTTGTGCTCCGTTCATGATGGATCCTGTCAGAGTCAGATAAAGAGATGTCCGGGGAAAGCGCTGAAAGTCATCGCCAATCCTCACGCAGCATGTCCGCCCCCTTTTCGCCCACCATGTAGCTGGGCGCCGTGGTGTTGCCGCCGGGAATGGTGGGAAAGATGGCGCTGTCGATCACCCGCAGGCCTTGCAAGCCATGCACCCGCAAGCGCGCGTCGACCACGCTGTCTTTGGCACTGCGCCCCATGCGGCAACTACTCGTCGGGTGGTAATTGGTGCCTGCCATGCTGCGGCAAAACTGCGCATAGTCCTCGTCCGTGCGGCAATGGGCGGTGCGCAGGTCACGCTTGACACGTCCGCGCAAGGTCGGCGTGTCAAACACCGTCAGCACCCGTCGCACGCCCTGCACCATGGTGCTGAGGTCATCGGGGTGGGAGAAGTAGCGGAAGTCGATCACCGGGTCGTCCTGCCAGCGCGGGCTGGCCAGTTGCACACTGCCTCTGCTTTTGGGATGCAACAACAGCACATGCGTGGACATGCCATGCCTGGCGTACACCTTGCGGCCGTGTTCCATGGCCAGCACGACGACGAATTCGTACTGGATCTCGGGCATGGTTGCATCAGGGTCCAGGTTCATGAAGCCCGTGACCTCTGCAAAGTTGGTGGTGCACATGCCCCGCCGCTCCTTGCGCCAGCGTTGCATGGCCTGCCAGAAGGCGCGCACGCCAGTGGGCGAGATGCCCAACAGGTCCGGATCAGACGGAATATGGTGTCCCAGGATGACATCGAGATGGTCTTGCAGATGCTGACCCACCGCAGGCAGATGCGCAACAGTGGGAATGCCCAGATGCTGCAAGGCCGAACCATCGCCGACACCGGAGAGCTGCAAAAGCTTGGCCGACAGCAGGCCACCACTGGAGACGATGACCTCTTTGCGTGCGCGAATCTGGCGCTTGTGGCCCTGGTGGATCACCTCCACGCCGACGGCGCGTTGGCCCTCAAACAGGATGCGGGTGACCGGGCTTTCGCATTGCAGCTGCAAGTTGGGACGTTGCCCCAGGTGCGGCAGGATGTAGGCTTGGCCCGCATGGTGGCGCTCTCCGCGTTTCATCATCACCTGCGTGGGGCGAAAGCCCTCCTGCGTCGCCCCGTTCAGGTCGGGGTTATAGGGCCAACCTGCCTCTTCGCAGGCTTGGCGCAAGGTGGCGTGGTAGGGGTTATCGGTGCGCAGTTCCTCCACCCACACGGGGCCACGGTTGCCGTGATAAGGGTCGGCATCACCGTTGAAGGTCTGGTTGTTCTCGCTTTTCTTGAAGTACGGCAGCACGTCGTGCCAGCCCCAACCCGGGTTGCCTTCCTGGGCCCAGCCGTCGTAGTCCAGCGGGTTGCCACGCATGTACATCAGCATGTTGATCGAGGTGCCGCCGCCCAATCCCCGCCCTAAGGGGTGGTAGGCACGCCGCCCATTCAACCCCGCATCGGGTTGGGTCGTGAACCCCCAGTTGTAGGCGCTGCGTTTGAGGCCATATACCAGCGACCCCAGCGCAGCGTTGCTGGCCAGCAGGCCTTTGCGCTGCCCCGGCCCTGCTTCCAACAACAGTACCTGATGGCGCGGGTCTTCGGACAGACGCGACGCCACAGCACAGCCCGAAGGCCCGGCGCCGACGACGATGAAGTCATGCGTATCTGGGGTCATCGTTCAACGTCCGCTAACAATGGAGCGTGCCGCCGCACGCGCCGTGAGAATGCACCCTGGCAGGAAAGTGCCTTCCAGCGAGCGCTTGCCACTGGCCCCGCCCCCGCCAAAACCGGCGGCTTCGCCCACACAGTACAGACCTTCGACCGCCTGGCCACTGGCGTCCAGAACTCGGCTTTGCAAATCGGTCTGCAAGCCACCCAAGCTCTTGCGCGTGATCAGTTGCATATGGATGGCAATGAACGGCCCGGCACCACGCTGCTGAAGGGGCGCCGGTTTGCACGTGCGCAAACGATCCGGTCCCCATTGGCGCGCATGCAGGATGCGGCGGATCTGGTCGTCGTTCTCCAGCTTGTTGCCGTTGGCGAAATTGGCGTCGAATGCGTCAACCGTGGCTTGCAGCCGGGTGGCGTCCACATCGTGCGAAGCGGTGAGCGCGTTCATCTTGGTGGCCAGTTCGGCCAAGGTGTCCGCCACCAGGAAATGCGGGCTTTCGTTTTGCATCTGCCGCACCAGGCGGTGGTTGCCCAATAGCATCTCTTTCAGGAAGGCCGGGAACTGCTTATCGCGGATGCGCTGGTTGTGCTCCGCACCCGAGATGGCGAACTCCTTGGCTGCAATGCGCCAGTTCAGCAAATGCCAGGTCCAAGGCTTTTCCTGCTGCGCCACGCGTTGGCACAACCAGTGGGTGTCAAAGCCCGTCACCAGCGGCTGAGGGCCGATGCGCCGGCCCGTGTGGTCCAGCCACAGCGCCGATTTGCAGGGAATGGTGGACAAGCCATGCCCCTCAAAGTGCGGGAACGGATGCGGAAAGCCGGCGGCGTAATTCCACATCTCACCCGCGTGGGTGATCTGCGCGCCCAGTTGTGCGGCTGCATGGTGATGCAGGCGCCCATCGGCAAAGGGGTGTGCGCCGTTCAGCATGGTCACAGGCATGGCGCGGTGCTGGGGCCAATTGGCACGGACCTCCTGATGGCCGCCGTTGATACCGCCCATGGCCATCACCACCACCGGCGCACGCAATGGCACTTCTTCGCCGCTGTTTTCGTTGATGGCCACCACACCACTGATGCGGCGGTTGTCATGTTCCAACTGTGTCACTCGGTGCCGGTTCAACAGTGTCAGGCGCCCACCTGCATTGGCCCGGTACAGCGCCGCAATCATGCGCCGTGTCAGCTCGCGTGAGGTGCCCCAGACCACGTGATAACGCGGCAAGCTGTTGCCCTCGCCATGCAAGCCACGCTCGACCCAGTTCACGGCCGGCATGAACTTCACCCCCTCCTGCGTGAGCCAGTCATAAACCCGGGACCGGGAGTGCTCTGCGTAGTCACGAGCCCAGGCTTGCGGCCAGACATCGTGGGGGGACAACTCGCCAAAGCGCAGCCAGTCGGCCAGCGCTCGCTCCGGGGTATCCGGGATCTTCATGCGCGCCTGAAGCGGCGTGCCCACCAGGGCCATCCCACCAAAGGCCCACAAGGCCAAGCCACCTAGACGCTCAGGCGTATCTCGGTCGACCAAAATGACGCGCTGACCGGCGCGCAGCAACTCCAAAGCGGTGACGATTCCCGCCAAACCGCCCCCCACCACCACGGCATCAGTTTGCAACGCTGCCATTGACCAACCTCCTGTGATGACCACGCCCCATTGGACTATCGGCGTCGTCTTGTTGGGCCTCACGATAGCTGATAGCATGACCCACGACTTGACTATCCAGGCCACACGACATGATGTTACAGGCCACCGTTTCCATAAGCTGGGTAAACACTGTGCTGGCCGCCGCCCAGCAGCAGGGCGTACCGCGCGATGCGCTGTTGGCCAAAGCCAGCATCGCTGTCGAAGAACTGCGCCTGGAGCGCTGGCCCATCGACCACATCACCAGGCTGTGGCGCGCTGCCGTGCAGTGCACAGAGGACGCAGGTTTTGGCCTCAAGGCGGGCGCCAGCGTCGGGCCCGCAAGCTTCAACGTCGTCAGCTACCTGCTGCAGTCCGCCTCCACGCTGCGCGAGGCATTGGTGCTGGTTCAGCAATACCAGCGCCTGATCAGCGACGGCGGCCGCTTTCAGACCATTGCCGGTCCGGACGCCTGCTGGGTGGTGTACCACCCGCGTCAAGGAACACTGGCCTTCAGCCCACACCAGATCGAAGCGGTGCTGGCTGCTGTGGTGGTGTTCGCGCGTTGGGTCACCGGCATGGCGCTGCGACCGCAGGCGGTGCAGTTCAGCCAGACGCAAGTCGGACCGCTGGCTGGCTACCGCGAGGTGTTTCGCTGCCCAGTAGAGTTTGAACAGGCCTTCAGCGGCGTGCTGATCAGTAACGCACTGCTCGACGCCCCTTTGCCCCAGGCCGACCGGCTATTGGCACAAATACACCACGAACACGCCCACGCGCGCTTGACCGCCCTGTCGACCGAAGCAGACCTGGCACAGACACTACGCGCGTGGATTGCGAGCCAACTGCAAGGCCACCAGCCTACCCGCGCCCAAGCGGCGGGCATGCTGGGCCTGACAGAGCGCACACTGGCACGGCGAATGCAGGCCCAGGGCTTGAGTTTTTCGGGTTTGCTTGACGAGGCTCGGCGCGAAGCGGCCTTGCGCGCACTGGCTCAGACACGCCGCTCTTTGTCGGAAATCAGCCAAACGCTTGGCTACGCCGAACCGAGCGTGTTCAATCGGGCCGTTCGGCGTTGGACGGGCTGCGCGCCCAGCGTGTGGCGCCACACGCAACACAAGATTCAGGCCGAGTCCACTGCAGAGGCGGTAGAGACAAAAAAATAGCGGCCCGAGAGCCGCTATTTTCCTTATTTACTGGCGGGAGGGTGTCGGTCACATCATGGGCTGCGAGGCGCATGGATGCTGGGTTTATGGGCGATTGAATTGGGACAAGCCCCCCAATAAGTCCCCCAGATTGGCTGGCTCGACAGCTTAACCTCTCACTTGACTTTGTACGTTAAAACACCGTACATTGACAGTGAAAGAGAGGTTCGCCATGTCCATCGATACCAGCCGCACCACCCGTGTTGAAGCCCGCATCGCTCCCGATGTGCTGGCCGTTGTCCGCCGTGCGGCGGAAATCGAAGGCCGCAGCCTGAGTGACTTCCTGGTCAGCGCCGCCCAGGAAGCCGCCCGCCGCACCATTGAGCAAGCGCAAATCATCCGCTTGTCCATCGATGAGCAGCAGCGCTTTGCATCATTGCTGCTGGATCCCCCTGCCCTGGCGCCAGCCATGAAGCGCGCGGCGCAAGCGCATGAAAAGCTGATCGTTTCCAAGCCGTGACGGGGACGTTTCGGATTGAGGTGCTTGCACCCGAGCATGACCGTTCGGGCTTTGCATGCGGCAGTGACCCGCTCGACCGCTACCTGCGAGAGCAAGCCTCGCAAGACATGCGCCGCCGCACCAGCGTCTGCTATGTCGCCATCGACTCCACGACAGATGCCATCGCCGGGTACTACACGCTGGCGGCTGGCAGCGTGCCCCTGACCGATGTGACCGAACAGATGGCCAAGAAGTTGCCCCGCTACCCCCTTGTACCTGTGGCGCGCCTTGGGCGCCTGGCGGTGAGCTTGAACTTTCAAAAGCGGCAACTTGGCGCGGCCTTGCTATGGGACGCCGGGCAGCATGCCATGCAAGCAGGCATGGGTGTCTTTGCCCTGGTTGTCGATGCCAAAGATGACGGCGCGGCAGCGTTCTATCAACATCATGGCTTCACGGCGCTGAGCAGCAATCCGTTGACATTGGTACTGCCAATCGCCACTCTGGCAAAGAAAAACCAAGTCAGAAAGAGCCAACATGACGGAGCGTGAACAGGCGGCAAACAACTCGACATTTGCGCCATTAGTGGGCCCGGTCCCAACACTCGTCCTCGCAGACGGAGCCATTCGGGTTGAGCGTGGCAACGAGCCATCAAAGCCAGATGAACTTTGGCATGGTCTAGCCGTTCAACCCGAAACTGGCGAGCAATTCACCTTATACGTCCGCATTGGGGAGCCCCGCGTGTTTAGAGCCTCCATCATTCGCTGATGGTCTTCGGGTCCGTCTGACTTGGCGACACCACGAGCCAAGTCGAGTTCGTATTTTCTGACGTTCAAGAAATCCACAGAACCACCCCCAAGAGCTTCTAGAAGACGACAGGCACCAAAGACAGCCAATCGTTTATCGGAGGTTTGTAGAGACTTCTTGATCTGCCGACCGTGAACACGAGTGTGCAGATAGTAGGCGGAAACCCGTAATTAGATGGGCAAACTGAGCATGACTGCTACCAAATTTGCTACTAAGCACAATGAAAAAAGCCTTCTAAGTGCTTGACTTAAAAGGCTTTTTTGACTTTGGCGGAGAGGGCGGGATTCGAACCCGCGGTGGGTATTAGCCCACACACGCTTTCCAGGCGTGCGACTTAAACCGCTCATCCACCTCTCCAGAGCCATCGATTATAGACTGACTTTTGATCAGTTCAGCGGAATTTTCTTCCCATCTTTGTAGGCATAAAGCGTCATAGCCGGGTTTTTCAACTCGCCATTGGGTTCAAACACCACCTTCGCCGTCACGCCCTGGTAGTCGGACTGCGCCAATTTGGGGCCGTA
>JBDKHX010000004.1:0-14845 GCA_039797415.1 Pseudomonadota bacterium
CAGGCCGTGGATGGGCTCCAGCCCTTGTACCGTCTTCATGAACAGGCTTTCGTCCCGCACCACCAGGTCGCCACCTTCCACCAATGGCAAGCCCAGGTAACGGGCCAGATACGCGTGCTCGAAATACGTCTCGTTGTACGGACCAGGCGTCAGCAAGGCCAAGCGGGGCGTTTGCCCACCCGAACAAGCTTGCGCCAGATCGGACAAGGTGTCCACCAGACGGCGATAACCTGAGGCCAGGTGCTGCACATTCATGGCCCGATAGGTGTCGGGGAACAGGCGCGACACCAGCAAGCGGTTTTGCATGACGTAACCCAGGCCGGACGGGGCCTGGGTGCGTTGCGTCACCACCCACCATTTGCCATCTGGGCCACGCGCCAAATCCAAGGCCAGCACATGCAGGTAGACGCCACCGATGGGTTGGACGCCATGCAGGCCACGCAGGTAGCCGGGGTGCCCCAAGACCATGGCCGAAGGCAGCAAAGCCTCTTTGAGCAAGGACTGCTCGCCGTATGAATCAACCAATATGCTGTTGAGCAATTTGGCCCGTTGCACCACACCTCGCTCCAGTCCCTGCCATTCTTGCGCAGACAGGATCAGCGGCAAGGCCTCCAAAGACCATGGACGGCTTGGGCCACCTTGGGCGCTGTAAACGTTGTAGGTGATGCCGTCTTCTTGAATCTGGCGTGCCAATAACTCTTGGCGGCGGCTCAAGTCGTCCAGTGGTGCACCAAAATGGGCTGAGAACGATGCCCAAACTGGCCGCAGTGCGCCATCTCTCGTACGCAATTCGTCAAAGTGACCGGTATCCACCGCACGAGCACGCAGCAGGATGTCCTGCTCCACGGAGGAGGGCGAACCGGTCGAATCGAACAGGGGCAAATTGGAGGGCATGGCTTCAGACGTCACAGGGCGATTGTGAGGCAAGCAAGCCTCAGACCTTGGACAATTCTTCTTCCAGGCATTGCAGCAATTGAGCCACGTTCAAAGGCTTGGTGATGTAGGCTAAAAAGCCACGCTCTTTGGCCGCATGAATGCGGTCTGGCATGGCGTCGGCTGACAGGGCCACTTTGGGTATGCCTCTTGTGGCAGGGTCTGCATCCAACAGGTCGACCAGATCAAATCCGGTCATGTCGCCCAAGTGCATGTCCAGCAGTAACAAATCAGGGCGTTCGGTCAAAACGGCTTGCAGGGCTTGTGCCCCGCTGTTGGCTACCGTCAGCCTCCACTCCGGGCGCAAGGCCAGAATCTGGCGCACCAAGGTAACGTTGACGTCGTTGTCCTCGACGTAAAGCAGTTTGGCGGCCCCACTGACGTCATGCACATCCACCAATGGCGCATGGTCAGATGGACGATCTTCATCAGACGCCTGCAGCACCACCGTAAAGGTGGTCCCCACCCCAACCTGGCTGCTGACAGACAAGGTGCCGCCCATCAGCGAGATCAACCGCTGCACGATCACCAGACCAATGCCGGTGCCGTCGATGGATGTACGTTCAGCACCCAGGCGGTTGAAGGGTTCAAACAAGTGGGCTTGCTGGTCGGGACTCAAGCCCATGCCCGTGTCAGAAACCTGCAGGGCCACGTGGGGGCCATCTTGCCAAACCCGGACGCGAACCGTGCCGCCTTTGCGGTTGTACTTGACCGCATTGCTGATCAAGTTCACCAGCACCTGACGCAAACGAACCCGATCGGCCAGGACGGGTGGGACCATCTCGATGAGGGGTGGCACCAACTCAACCTGGGCCAGGTGCGCCGCATCCCCCACCATCGCCAGCACATCTTGCACAGCGGTCTCAACATGCACAGGCTCCACCGAAATGGGCATGTCACCGGCCTCGATGCGAGACAGGTCCAGCACATCACTGATCACCGCCAGCAGGTGCGCACCAGAGCGCTCAATCAGTTCGGCCTTCCTGGCCTGCCCTTCGTTCAAAGGCGCTTGTTTGTCCATGCGCAACAGTTGCGCAAAACCAATCACAGCGTTAAGCGGGGTACGCAATTCATGGCTCATGCGAGACAAGAATTCTGACTTGGCGCGTGAGGCGCGCTCGGCAGCCTCGGCGGCCATACAGGCCTCTTGATACAGCTTGTGCTCGGTGATGTCAGAGATGTAGCCGCAACGCACCTCGTTGCCATCGGCATCCAGACCAGAGACCGAATCCGCAGAGCACCAACGGATTTCACCCTGAGCGTTTTTGACCCGGAATTCACTGTGCAGCCTGCCGGACGATGCACCTGCTTCGTCGCGCTGCTGGAAAAACCGGTTGAGATCCTCTGGGATCACACGGTTGTAGAGCACCCAGGGCGAGGCCAAGGCCTCCTGAGGTGAGGCACCAAACACATCGCGCACCCCTTCACTCACGAAGTCCATCCGCCCGCCCTTATCTGGCCCTGGCCGAAAGACATAAATCATGCCGGGCAGGTTGTGCGACAAGGCAGTGAGCAAGGCATTGCGCTGACTGAGCCAGGCGTCATGCTTTTTGCGGTCGGTGATGTCGGTGAAGACGATGTACCAAAAAACGATGTGATCGCCCACGAAACGAGGGACCGACTGGACCTCAAACCAGCACACCCCTCGTGCAGCAGATTCGACGCGGCAATCGACCACAAACGCGCTGCGATCTCGTCGGCTGCCTTCAATGGCCGATTTCATGGCGCTTTGGTCATCAGGATGGACCAGATCAATCAACCGCGCGCCCATCAAAGTCTGGCGCTCACGCCCCAGGACAGCACAGGCTCGATCGTTGATGTCGACAATGTCCCCCACCCGATCCAATACAGCCCGTGGCGATGGCGACAGGTTGAAGCAGTCTCGATAGTCCAAAGGGGGATGCGCCGACATGCCGATCATTTAACCCGATAAAAGCTGGGCGCGAATCGGCATTCGGATCGGACAAACCCTAGCCTGAGGCCCGGGTTTCGCTGCTTACTTGGCTTTGGCTGTCCGCAAATCCAAGGTCAGTGGATGCTCAATGCCTGGCATCAATGGCTTGATGTTCATCACGCCAGGGGTGTGCCCCATGCGGAAGAATCGCGCGAGGCGGCGGCTTTCCGCCTCGAAGGAGTTGATCGGGAAGGTGTCGTAGTTGCGGCCACCAGGGTGAGCCACATGGTACTGGCACCCACCCACTGATCGCTTCAACCAGGCATCCACCACGTCAATCGTCAAGGGGGCATCCGACCCAATGGTGGGGTGCAGACAAGATGGTGGCTGCCAGGCGCGGTAACGCACCCCGGCCACGAACTCGCCCACCCGGCCCGTTGGGTGCAGCGGCAAGATGTGACCATTGACCGTGATCACATGGCGGTTGCTGTTCAGCCCCGTTGCACGGATTTCGATGCGCTCCAAAGACGAGTCCACATAACGAACCGTGCCCCCCGGTGCGCCCTCCTCGCCCATCACATGCCAAGGCTCCAAGGCACTGCGCAGGGTCAGGCGCATACCCGAGGCCGCCACTTCACCGATGTAGGGGAAGCGGAACTCGAAATGAGGCGCAAACCATTGCGGATCAAAATCAAAGCCGGCCTGACGCAACTCGGTCAGCACATCGGCAAAGTCCTGCTCGACAAAGGCTGGCAGCATGAAGCGATCATGTAGCTCTGTACCCCAACGTGTGAGACGTTGGGCGCCTTGCCCCTGATACGGCTCACGCCAGAACCAGGCCACCAAGGCACGCAGCAACAACTGCTGAACCAGGCTCATCTGAGCATGCGGCGGCATTTCAAATGCGCGCAGCTCCAACAAGCCCAAGCGCCCTGTCGGGCCATCGGGTGAGTACAACTTGTCGATGCAGAACTCGCTGCGGTGGGTGTTCCCGGTTGCGTCAATCAACAAGTTACGCAAAGTGCGGTCAATCAACCACGGAGGGCAATGACCCCAGATGGATTCCTGCCGCTCCAACTCACGCAGGCCGATCTCTACCTCGTAAACCTGATCGGTGCGGGCTTCGTCCAACCGAGGCGCCTGGCTGGTTGGCCCGATGAACAAGCCCGAGAACAGGTACGACAACGATGGGTGGTTGTGCCAGAAGGTCAGCAGACTGGACAACAACTGAGGCTTGCGCAGGAAGGGGCTGTCCGCAGGTGTGGCCCCGCCCAGCACAAAGTGGTTACCGCCGCCCGTGCCGGTATGGCGCCCGTCGATCATGAACTTCTCGGTCGACAAACGGGTTTCGTGCGCAGCCTGGTACAGGAACTCGGTATGGTCCACCAGTTGCCCCCAGCTCTTGGCGGGGTGAATGTTCACCTCGATCACACCGGGGTCAGGCGTGACCTGCAGCACTTGCAAACGGTGATCGCGCGGTGGCGGATAGCCTTCCAATACGATCTGCATGCCCAAATCCGTGGCCGTGGCTTCTACCGCTGCCAACAAGTCCAGATAGTCATCCAGACTGGCCAGAGGCGGCATGAAGACATACATCACCCCACCGCCATCGCCCATGGACTCCACCTTGGGGCCGCTGGCACGATCGGGGTTGCGAACCTCGACACACAAAGCCGTACGGGTGATCCAGTGGGCCGACTCAAAACGGCTGGGTTCGCGGTGCGGATCCACTGAGGTGGAGGCAGCAGGCCCGGCCGACGCCACCATCGGATTGGCTCGCAAACCACCCCATTCACCATTTTGGGAGGAGCCACCCAGGCCAGACACGGTTTGGCCTTGAACGCTGACAGCCCCACCCTGAGCAAAACCAGCTCCAATTTGGTGCGCACCATATTGCGCCCTCAACACACTGGCGTCTTGCAGATCTGGCTTGGCTGCAAACGGATCATGCTCATGCATGAAGGGATACTGCTCCGGGCTGACCCAAGGCAGCGAATCCAAAGGCAGTCGATAGCCCATGGACGAGTCACCCGGGAACAGGTACATCCGTTCGTCCCGGAAGAACCAAGGCCCCGTCACCCACTTGGGCCCAGACAGGCCCACAGGCCAATCTCGCTTGATGGGCAAGGCATAACCGACCTCGTGATCCAGCCCTTGATTGAAGATCCGGCGCAGGCGCACACGCTCCAACTCGTCGTCCAGACGGGCATCCAGGGGGTCCACGTTCACAGGCAAACGTCGCTCGCGCCACAGGTAGTACCAGGTGTCTTCATACCCGGTCTGGATGTGGTCGCTGCCCACACCGAGCTTGTCAGCCAAGGTGTCGATGAACAAACGCGCATCGGCGCTGGAGTAGCGAATGGAGTTTTTCTCGTCAGCAAACAAGCTGGGGTCGTGCCAGCAAGGCTGGCCGTCCGTGCGCCAGAAGATGGACAAAGCCCACCGAGGCAACTGCTCGCCCGGGTACCACTTGCCCTGACCAAAGTGCAGGAAGCCACCCTCGCCATAGCGCTTGCGCAGCTTGTGAACCAGGTTGGTGGCCAAACCGCGCTTGGTCGGCCCCATGGCATCGGTGTTCCATTCGGCACCATCGCGGTCATCCACTGACACGAAGGTGGGCTCGCCCCCCATGGTCAGGCGAACGTCTTGCTGCAGCAGTTGCTCATCCACCTTTTGACCCAACTGATCGATGGTCGCCCATTGATCGTCGGTGTAAGGCTTGGTGACGCGGGGTGATTCATAAATGCGGGTGACGGCCATGTGGTGGGCAAAGCTCACCTCGCACTCATCTACCGCGCCACTGACGGGCGCAGCACCAGTGGGTTCAGGCGTACAGGCCACCGGGATATGGCCTTCACCGGCCATCAAACCCGAGGTCGGATCCAAGCCAATCCAGCCCGCGCCAGGCAGGAACACCTCGCACCAGGCGTGCAAATCGGTGAAGTCCACCTCTGTACCAGACGGGCCGTCCAAAGCAGCCACGTCCGCCTTCAATTGAATCAGGTAGCCCGAGACGAAGCGCGCAGCCAACCCCAAATGGCGCAACGCCTGAACCAGCAACCAACCTGTGTCGCGGCATGAACCCGACTTCAAGGTCAAGGTCTCTTCAGGTGTCTGCACACCCGGCTCCATCCGGATGGTGTAGCTGATGTCGTTTTGCAAGCGCTGGTTCAAGCCCACCAAGAAGTCGATGGTGCGCACTTCAGTGCGGTCAATGCTGTCGATGAAGGCTTGCAGCTTGGGCGTCAGCGGGCATTTGACCGTGTAGGGGGCCAAGTCTCGCGCGCTGGCTTCGTCATAGACAAACGGGTAGGTCTCAGCCTCTGGCTCCAAGAAGAAGTCGAAGGGGTTGTAGACGGCCATCTCGGCCACCAGGTCCACCGTGACCTTGAATTCCTGCGTCTTTTCAGGAAAGACCAGGCGGGCCAGGTGGTTGGAAAACGGGTCTTGCTGCCAGTTGATGAAGTGAACAACCGGATCAATCCTCAGGGAATAAGACAGGATGCGCGTACGGCAATGTGGTGCGGGACGCAGGCGAACCACCTGTGGTGACAGGCTGACCAGACGGTCATAGGTGTAATGCGTAACGTGATTAAGGGCAACGTGAATGGACACACGGATCTCCAGTCGAACCAAACGGCTTCAAGCCAACACTTGTGCAGCAAGTTACGGGCCAGACGTTTCAGTTTCAAGACTGCCTCAGGAATCAGGCACACTCTCGTCTTTCCCGGATTTTGGCCCGACGCATGTCTGATACACAACAGCAAACCGCAAGCACTGACGCGATGACGCCAGCCGAATGCGCTTCCAAGCTCAAAGAACTGTTCCCTGCGCTGTTTGGCGCGGACAAACCGCTACCCCTGAAGCTGCGCATCCAGGCTGACATTCAGGAGCGTGCGCCCGGCGTGTTCACGAAGGCCGTCCTGTCCGCCTTTTTGCGTCGGTACACCGGCAACCACGCTTACCTGGTCGGCTTGACCAAAGCCACTCAGCGTTTTGATCTGGATGGACAAGCTGCTGGCGAGATCACTGACGAGCACCGTGCTGCCGCCAATGAAGAACTGGCCCGCCGCCGTGCCAACAAGAACGCGCAGCGTGAACTGGAAGAACAGCAACGCCACAACCGCGCCACCTTGTTGCGCGACTTTGAGCGCACCACGCTGACACCGGCCAACTTCTGCGCCCTCAAGGGCATCCCAGTCGATGCGCTGGACGGTTTGCTGGCACTGGCACGTCAAGATGCCATTGACCACCCGCCAGCAGCCGACAACCGTCGCCCACATGATCGCCGCCCCCAGGATCGTCGTCCAGGCGGCGGTCGACCTGATCAGCGTCGCCCTCAGTCCAAGCCCGCGGCCAAAGGCAAGGGCCCAGGACCGGCACCAGCCGCTCAACCAGCCGCTCAACCAGCCGATCAGGCTGACAACAAGGCAGACTGATCCACCTGCGCGCCAGGTTGCCGCCCCAACTGGCTTTGGTAGTAGACCACTTTGCGCGCGCGCATCACCTCTCCCAAGGGGCGATGCGCCATCAAAGCCGCCCAGGGATCAATGGCTGCTGCCTCAATGCGATCTGCCAAGACTTGCGCGGCTGAACTGTCTTGCTCTGGCACGGTCAAGTGGGCCACTGTCACATAAGGTGACACGGTCTCAGGCCAATCCACCGAAGCATCCTCAATCGGCGTACGGGTTTCGTCGACAAAAAACTGCAATTGCAGGTCAAAACGCAGAGGGCCGCGGGCCAACTGCTGCTTGAAATCAGCCGCCCAATCAACCCGATCCTTTTTGGATGGCTTGCCTTTTGTCAAGGCTGACTGCCCAACGGGCACCAGTCGGACACGCGCAGCATAGGGCCCACATGCAATAGGTGCCGCTGAGTAAAACACCTCGCTTGCGAACCCGGTAAACGGCTTGCCAAATGACTTGGCAAAGCGCCGGATTTTTTGAAACCCACCCCACCAGCCATAGCGCTTGAACAAATAGCGAATCATGGCCTTTGGGCCCTGGGTAGCGTGCATCACCAGATCGACAAACTCATCACTGCGTGGGAAGGCAAACGCGGGCTGATTGATCAGCAAGAAGCTTTGCACCTGGGTTGCCCCCTGCCCCAACGCCGATGGCCCCTGCACCCCCTGCGCCTGGATGGCAAAACCGCGAACATCAGGCTTGCGGTCTGACGCGCGGTCAGCCCCGCCGTTGGACAGGCGCACCCAGGCTTCAAAACGCCCCGGGAAGGCAAACAAGCCATGGCGCGCTGCATCCGGCAAACCGGGCAACACATCCAGCACAGCGCTCACACCCAACACCTGCTTGCGATGCAACGCCCGGCCAGGCCCAAATTGAGCATTGCGGGCCGCTTGCAACTGGGCAAACTGCTGCGCATACGTGGCATGCCGTTGCGCTTCATCAGCGCCGATGCGCTCTTGCCATTGCGTGCTGGGAGACGGGACAGAGACGTTGGATACGGACATCAGCTCACTCTTGGATCAAATCAACATGACTCAATTCAATCACACAATTAAATTGTACACAATCATTTATCCATAAAAATGGCGCCACGCCTTGGACCGCCGTGACGCCTGCCTCAGTTTTCAGTCAGCATAAAACACATGGCATGGGGCATGACGCTGCTGCCAGGCCAACCGGATCGGGTAGTCGTGGGCCGAACCTTCCTGCTCCGCATGTTGCAGCACCGCCCACTTGGCCTCACCGGTCAAGTGAATCACCACCTGCTCGGCGTCCATCAAGCAAGTGGGCGACAAGCTGAGGCGCGAAACCGGCACATTGGGCGGCATGGGGGCAGGAATGGCCAGACACCGATCTGGGTCGGGCCCTGATTCAACCCAACTGGCGTCATGGGGGAACAGCGATGCCGTGTGCCCGTCAGAGCCAATGCCCAAAATCACCACACTGGCGGGCCAAGGCAAGGCGTCCAACTCGCCACACACATGATGCAGCGCCTCATGTGTATTCATCTCCTCACGCCAAAACGGCATCCAGATCGCCTCGGCGGCAGGCCCTTGCAACAAGCGTTGGCGCACCAGTCGTTCATTGCTGTCAGGATGGTTGGGCGACACCCAACGCTCATCAGCCAAGGTGATCACAACCTGCCCCCAAGGAATATCCTTGCGACTCAGTGCATCGAAAAACGGCCCCGGTGTCGAACCGCCTGAGACCACCAACAAGGCACGGTCTTGCTTGCGCAGGGTATCTGTCAGGCAATGGGCAACAAAATCAGCCAGGTCCTGAGCCAGGGCTTGGGCATCCCCGGCGCGATGGAAGTCAATCAGCGGACGCATCGTAGGCAAGCATTCAGTGGCAATGACCACCATAATGAACCATCTGCGAACGCTTTTCCAATCAGAAGGCAGACCTACCGTGACGCTTCACCCACAACTGCAAGCCGTAACCGATCGGATTCGGCAACGCAGCCTGGCAACCCGATCGGCCTATTTGCACCGGCTGGCGCAAGCTGCACAACACCATCCGGCCCAACAGGCACAACGCGCACAACTGGGCTGTACCAATCTGGCTCACGCCTACGCGGCCGCTCCGCCGCAGGACAAGATCTGGCTGCGCCAACAAAAGCAGCCCAACATCGCCATCGTGTCCAGCTACAACGACATGTTGTCGGCTCACCAGCCTTTGGCCGCTTACCCTGAATGGATCAAACAGGCCGCTCGCGAAGTGGGGGCCACAGCGCAGTTTGCTGGTGGGGTGCCCGCCATGTGCGACGGGGTCACCCAAGGCCAACCGGGCATGGAGTTGTCGCTGTTCTCACGCGATGTGATTGCCATGAGCACGGCCATCGCTTTGTCTCACAACATGTTTGACGGCATATTGTGCTTGGGCGTGTGCGACAAGATCGTGCCGGGCCTGTTGATCGGCGCCCTGAGTTTTGGCCACTTGCCCGCCATTTTCGTACCTGCAGGCCCCATGGGCACTGGCTTGTCCAACGACGAAAAAGGCCGCACCCGACAACGCTTTGCTGCCGGTGAAATTGGGCCTGAAGCCCTGCTGGAGGCGGAAGAGAAGTCCTATCACAGCGCTGGCACCTGCACTTTCTACGGTACCGCCAACAGCAATCAAATGCTGATGGAGGTGATGGGCCTGCATCTACCTGGTTCGGCGTTTGTCAGCCCTGGCACGCCCTTGCGTGAAGCCTTGACCCGACGGGCCGCGCACCAAGTGGTCAGCCTGACCCAACAGGGCAGCAACTACACCCCTGTGGGCCACGTGATCGACGAACACGCCATTGCCAACGGCATCGTCGGCCTGCTGGCCACGGGCGGATCGACCAACCACACCTTGCACCTGGTGGCCATTGCCCGGGCCGCGGGCATCATCATCAATTGGGATGACTTCGATGCCCTGTCTGCCATCGTGCCCGCACTGGCCAAGGTCTACCCCAACGGCAGCGCCGATGTGAATCAGTTCCACGCCGCAGGTGGCATGGGCTACCTGATCGGCCAATTGCTGCACGCTGGCTTGCTGCATGAACCCGTTCGTACGGTGTTTGGTACTGGGTTGACCCGCTACACCCAGCGTCCCGCGCTGGCTGACGGCCTGCTGACCTGGCAAGACACCCCCGCCGAAAGTGGAGACCGCTCCATCTTGACGACCGTCGATCAACCCTTTGCGCCGGATGGGGGCCTGCGGGTTTTGCATGGCAACTTGGGGCGCGCGGTGATCAAGGTGTCTGCCGTCAAACCTGCCAATCGCCTGGTGCAAGCACCAGCGGTGATTTTTGACCAGCAAGAAGACCTCATTGCCGCCTACAAACGGGGCGAGCTCAATAAGGACTTTGTGGCCGTGGTGCGCTTTCAAGGCCCCCAAGCCAACGGCATGCCTGAGTTGCACGCCCTGACCCCGACCTTGGCCAACTTGCAGGACAAAGGCTTCAAAGTGGCCTTGGTGACCGATGGCCGCATGTCTGGCGCCAGTGGCAAAGTGCCGGCGGCCATCCATGTCACACCAGAAGTCAGTGTGGGCGGGCCCTTGGGTAAGGTCCGAAATGGCGACCTCATCTTGCTGGACTCACACACAGGTCAATTGCAAGCCTTGGTGCCCGATGAACAATGGCTACAGCGTGAAAGCGCCACCACAGACCTGCAACCCAACCATGCAGGCATGGGACGCGAGCTATTTGGCGCCATGCGTCAACACGTGACCGGCGCAGAACAAGGCGCGATGACCTTTGGCCTGCCCTCGGCCACCTGACCCGATCTGATCCATTCAAACCATGAGCAACAAAAACCACCTGCTGCGCCCCACGCTGGCCATGAGCCCCGTGATTCCTGTTCTGGTCATTGATCGGACTGAGGATGCCATCCCCATTGCACAAGCCCTGGTTGACGGTGGATTACGGATTTTGGAGATCACACTGCGCACCGCCAATGCGCTGGATGTCATCCGAGACATCAGCAGGCATGTTCCGCAAGCGATCGTGGCGGCAGGCACCGTCACCACCCCCAAACAATGGCACGCGGCAGCTCAAGCTGGCGCTCAATTTGTGGTCTCACCCGGCCTGACCCCTCATCTGGCCAGTGAAGCAGCCAATGCACCGGTGCCCTTGCTGCCCGGTGTGGCCACCGCCTCTGAACTGATGATCGCCATGGACTCGGGCTTTGAATGCTTCAAGTTCTTCCCGGCTCAGCAGGCGGGTGGCACAGGCATGCTCAAAGCCTGGCACGGCCCGTTTGCCGATGCCGTGTTTTGTCCAACCGGCGGCATCACGATCGAAACAGCACCTCAGTTTTTGAGCTTGCCCAATGTGGCCTGCGTGGGGGGGTCATGGTTGGCCCCGGCCCAGCTGGTCAAAGCCCAAAATTGGTCGCAGCTCCGAGCCCTGGCTTCAGAAGCAGCCCAACTCAGAACCGCTCGATAAGGCACATATCAACGCCCAGACCGCGTGATGTGATCCACGGCTGTCCGCATGGATTCATGCAGCGCCTTGAGGGCAAAAGACTGCTGGTGAATTTCGTTTTGGCTGCTGGCCTCATCTGAATCCAGGCGTGGCTGACGCACCCGACACAAATCATCGGAGTGGGCCACTTCATCAGCGTAACGGGACAAGCGCTCCAAGGGCTTGACCACCCACCGCATCAACTGCCAGAACACGGATGCAGTCAGACCCAGCACCGTCACCACAGACAGCCAAAACCCCCAGGATTGCTGGCCCAACATCGAGCCAAAGGTGGTGTGAGGTACCGTGACCGATGTGACACCGACCACCTCACCCAGCACATAGCCATAGCCACCGCCTTTGCTGGCCCCATCCGGCGCTTTGTACTTCATGCGGACCACAGCCGGAGCCTGATCGGCTTGGCCATGGCAAGCCAGGCAACTTTGCTCGGCCCGCAGTGCCCGCGCATAACGCAAGGTATCGCCCTTGATCTTCCAGTATTCGGTGACACCGCTTTCGCGCATCGCCGACAGCGCCTCCATGTCAAACATATCCGGTTGGTTGGCCGGGTTCATCATGTTGTCGCTGGTCAGCCTGAACTTGGCCGCTGCAGGCGATTTTTGCACCGCCTCGGAGTAGTCACTCAAGGCCAGAAACGGGTTCTTTTGATGGAACACGTATCCAGTGGCGATGTTGTCTTGCGGAGGCGCTTCCACCGCATATTCGGCCAGATAACGGCCCACCTTCTGCGCGTCTTCAGAGGCTTGGCGGCGCACATAGATGCCACCTTGGCTGGCAACCAGCGTGCGCAAACTATCGGCCATGTCGGCCACCGTGCGGGAATGTGCCAACTCGGCCTTGGCGGAGTTATCTGCGGCCCAAAACAGGAATGAACTGATCACTGCCGACACGATCAAGATCATGATCAGCCATGCCTGATGCATGATCTTCAAGCGTTTGAAGCGGCGAATGGGGCTCATTCCACCAACCCCGCTTGCTTGAGCGCAGCCAGGAACTCAGACCGCCGCCCCGGGTTCATCAAACGGGCAGACAGGTCCGAGACATAGAAGTAGCGATCGCCCTGCCCTCGGCTTTCCATGGCTTCCAACGCCTGCATGGTCAGCAGGCGCGCACCCAAGGCACCAGCAAAACGCTTGAACACCTGGTTGACCGCTTCCATCCAGGGATCACCCGCTGCGGTAATGATGCTGTCAGGTGCATCAGACTTGTCAGCGCTGACGCCTGTATGACCTGATGTTCCGAGCACCTTGGTCGCAACGGGGTCCAACTGCCGCTTGATGAAGCCTTCGGCCCCACACTTGACGATCCACTGCTCCTGAGGCGCTTGCCAGTGGTCGGCCATGAGGAACACTTTCAGACCATCGAACTCGCGCCGGTCGCGGATGTATTTGAGAAATTTCTGGCCCGTCCACCCATCCGTCAGGGATCGGAAATCGGCCATGAACAACTGAACGCGGCCGCCCAGTTGGTGCAACTGCTTCAATGCCGCTTCGCCCTGATCAAAGGTGAACACGCTGCGGCCCAATTGCTCACCCAAACGCGAGGCAAACATAGCCGGATCGGTGCTGACGATCAAGGTCACCGGCAAGGTGTCGTCCTGAGGGGCTGAAGCCCGGCTGGATGCCACCACTTTCAAACTGGGGACGCGGCTCATTTCAGCGCAACGGTGTCAACAGACCCATAAACGGTGACCGGTGGCAATTCGCCGTAATCGCGCTCCAGATCGGCCAAAGCGCCATCGACCGTGCGCCACGAACGGGGCTTTTTCTTGACGGTCAACACTTGCACCAGCGTACGCGGGCTGACGGCGTAGAGATACCACTCGGCCTTTTCTGTGGCTTCCGTTTCTCTGACCAGGAAGGGTTGGCTGATCGTGCCGCCCCTGAGGGACCGCAGGAAATCTGCCCATTCCAATCCAAAAACCGTACCGTCCATTGACTCCGAACTCCCTTTTGTACTGCTGGGGGTATGAAAACCCTCAGTGCAGGAGTTTAACGAAGGTTGACCCCTGATCGGGGGGTGGAAACCGAAGTTTGATCGACAAAACTGCCTTATCATTGACAAAACAGCAGTTTTGAAACGTACTGCTTGTCTACCGAATTCGCTGTCGTCACGGTTTGACCAGGGAGGAGCGGAGACATGGGGGTTGTTGGCCTTCATGTCTCCGTCTGGTCAGACCAGGCAGGACGGGCTCTGGCTCACATCGCCACTTGCCAGTCCATGTCTTCATCGCTTTGCCGCTGCGGCAATGGCTTCCACTTGATCGAACACCCCATGCTGGGCCATTGTTCGCCGGGGCCATAGCCGTAATGCGCAATCAACCGCATCGCATCGAACAACTCACGCGGGGAATCCTCGGGCGCCGGGTCCCTGCGTGACGCGTCTAGCCTGCCCCGGTATTGCAGGCGCAGGTCAGCGTCAAAACCGTAAAAGTCTGGCGTGCACACAGCCTCGTATGCGCGCGCCACATCCTGCGTGGTGTCATGCAGGTAGTGAAACGGGAACAGCAGCTCCTTGGACAAGGCCTTCATGCGATCAAAGCCATCCTCTGGATAAGCAGAGTCGTCATTGGCATTGATGGCAATGGTGTGCACACCCAAGGGCAGCAATTCGCGCGCATCCCGCAGGATGCGAGGCAGCACCGCCTTCACATAGGGGCAATGGTTGCAAATGAACATGACCAAGGTGCCTCGTGGCCCAGCCAGTTCACGCAAGGAGTGCATGCGGCCATCCACGCCCTTGAGGCGAAAGGGCTCCGCGCGCCAACCGATGTCGGCGATGGGGGTTGTCACGGCCATGTCTGTCTCCTGTGTTGTGGATACCGCGTTGATCTGGCAATCGTCAGGCGGCCATGCGCAATGCCAGGACGTGGCTTGCAACTTCGGCCAGAGTTTCAAACACATGATCGGGCTGCGCATCTGCAATCGGCCGCCCGCCGTTGTAGCCATAGGGCAATGCCCAAGCAGCCACGCCCGCACGTTTGGCGGTTTCCACATCGATGCTGGAATCGCCCACATGCGCTGCGTTCAATTGATCCACATTTAACGCGTCAAGGCAATACTGAATGACCGAAGGATCGGGTTTCTTCTGGGG
>JBDKHX010000005.1:0-14044 GCA_039797415.1 Pseudomonadota bacterium
TCAACAACTGAACCGACATATTCCTCGATAGCTCAGTCGGTAGAGCGCCGGACTGTTAATCCGTAGGTCCCTGGTTCGAGCCCAGGTCGAGGAGCCAAAATTAAAAACGCCTCAAGCAGCAATGCTTGGGGCGTTTTGCTTTGTATCGTCACGCACACGAAGTACCCTCCTCAGGGAACTAGCGTCAATGTGCCGCAGCCACCGTTTCATCGTGCAAGCCTTCCAAGGCCGTCACGCGCAATTGCTCATCGGCTTTGAAGCTTTGCGCACGCAAGGATTCAATGCGCTTTGGCTTCATTTCAGGCGCAATGCTCGGGTCGGATAAAATCAACGCGCGTTGGGTCAGATAGGCCGTCATACGCGCCTCCCAAGCGGCAGTTTCTCTGTCCATGGCCTCCAGTCGGGCTGCACCGTCTTTGCCCACAATGGCCTCACGTGCAGCGCGCAACTCTTCAGGCGATCCCCCTCGGGCCTTCCAATCGGTCTGCGCTTCTTCCAGGTTTTGCAGCATCTCCGCAGTAGAAACGCTTTCTTGCGTGCCTGGAGGCAACTGTTTTTTCAGCTCAGCAACGCGGGCATTTTTTTGCGCCAGGCTCATGCTGCCGTCTTGCATCACTTCGCCTTTGTTCAAGGTGTACAGGGCGTAAGCCTCCTCTTCATCAAAAAAGGCTTCGGCCACGTCAGCCCCCAGGGTTGAGCGACGCATATTTTTGATGGCTGACAAACGAGCTTTGAGTTGATCAATACGCTCACCAGGATAGGCTTGCGCCACCTCGGGCAAGGCCATTTTGTAGGCACCGTACTGATCCAAAATACTGATTGCCTGTTGAGTGGCTTTAACCCCAACATGCGACTTGATGTAGGCCACGATGCGGTCGCGGACGGTACTCAGCGGCTCATCAACCGAGCCAGACAAGAAATACTCAAACACATCACGGATGCCTTGGCTGATCACCAGGTTACCCAAGCTGTCTTCCGAAATGCCATCCGGAACGGTGGTGCCCTGCAATGAGCGAGGCATGTTCTCCAAACCAGTTTTTAAGGCGATAGTCGGTACAGCGCCCTGCCCCGATCCACTGCCTGGACCTGCCTGAAGCCAAAAGGCTGCACCGCTGGCACTAGGTTTGGCAAAGTCACCCGAGTTGCCGTCACGGCCACTGATCACCCAACCAGAAATGGCCAAAGCGATGATGGTTAGGGAGCCCACAAGCAAACGGCGGGGCGACACAAGCTTTTTTTGTACCAAGACTGTCATGTCTACACTCACTCAAAAAGCCCAGCCACGGCACACGTGACTGGGCAAAACTACTTCAGCAAGTTTTGGCAACCCTTGCCTTACAGGCCTGCGTTTTTGAGACGTGCAGCCTGGTTACGGAACAAAGTAATCGGATTAGCCGAGAACGGTGGGGTCATGCCCAACGTCTGGTTAACCAAGTCCATGTGGTTCAAGGCGTAGCTGTCCGAAATGATCACGCCGAAGTGCGTGCTGCAGCGAGGCACCACGCCGTCATCATCGTCATTGACGGCTGCCAGAGTCGTCAGCTGGAATGCAGCGTCCATGGGGTCCAGCGGGTTGTAGGTGCTGAAGACCGCATTGCCACCCCAAGACCAGAAGAACACGCCGTTCTTGGACGAAGCGCCGTTACCGCTGCATGTGGCCGGCAAGCCACCTGGGTAGGCGTTGTTGAAGGTGCCAATCTTGCTGGTGGACAACTGGTCCAGCAAAGCATAGGCATCCTGAGGCGGAGGGTTACCGTTGCCTTGCAAATAGCTGATGATGTTGCCAACACCTTGTGTGATCTTGGCCAACACGTCTTTGGTGAAGCTGCCAGAGCCATTGATGGCTTCAGCCACAGGAGAGCCACGATGAGGCGTGCCCACCGCAGTCACAGATGCAACCAAGCTGGGGTAGACCGCAGCCACATAGCGAGAATCCAGACCGCCTTGGCTATGGCCAATCAGGTTGACTTTGGTTGCGCCCGTGGCTGCCAATACGGTACGCACTTGGCTGACCAGTTGCTCGCCACGGACGGTGCTGCTGTTCACAGCAGACAAAGTCACCATGTAGACCTTGGCGCCATCGCCGCGCAGGGCTGAGGGGATGTTGTAGAAGTATTCAGCACCGGCGATGGACTTGAAGCCAAACAGACCATGTACCAAGACGATGGGGTATTTGGTGGCGCCAGCGGTGCCAGCCTGGGCGATCGAGCCAGAAGCCAGAGCCAGGCCAACAGCAGCCAGTTTCAAGGTGGTGGATAGCGATTTCATACGGGCGTCCTCAAAGGTTGCGTTTCGACATGAGCGCAACTGTAAGAAATGAACGAAACCCGTATAACGGGTCTGACGCCTAATGGAATCTATTGGGATGTATACAGCAGCTAGTCGTGTATACGCCCCTTCAAATCGGTCACGAAATGGGCTTTGACGCGTTTTGGCAAGCGTTTTCCGCCCTTTTGCGATCGCCTCTGTATACAGCGGCAGTGAACCTTGGGGGTTACTGCATCCCCGCTTTTTCAACCCGGTTGCGTCCCAGGCGTTTGGCTTGCAGCAAGGCGCCATCAGCAGCTTCGGTCAAGCCTGAGGCCGTGTCCAGCATGGGGAATGAGGCCACACCAGCACTGAAGGTTGCATGCAATGCGCCACCGGGGTGGGCGTGAGGCAAAGCCGCGAAGTCGCACCGGATGCGGTCGATGACCGAACGGGCTTGCTCCGGGCTGACACCGGGCAGTGCAATCAAAAACTCTTCACCGCCATAGCGCCCAATCAGGTCGCCTGAACGCAAACGGCCCTTGAGCAACCAGGCCAAGGCGCGGATGACTTGATCCCCCACCGGGTGGCCATAGGTGTCATTGATGGCTTTGAAGTGGTCAATGTCGATCATGGCCACGGTCAATGAACCGTGCTCGCCAATCTGGCTGACAAGGGAATTGAGGCGAGATTTGGCTGCGGTGTGATTGAACAACCCTGTCAGGCCATCCAGACGGGTTGAGCGCAGGGTTTCTCTGAAACGCTCGATTTTGGTTTTGACGACCGCAGCCAGCAACACGGGGTTGAACGGCTTAGTGAGAAACTGGTCTCCGCCTAGGCGCAAGGCCTCTACCTGCATGCCGACATCTGAAGCGCCAGACAGGTAAACGATGGGCAAGGTGCTGTAAGCGGACATTTGACGCAACACGCGCGTGGCCTCCACGCCATTGAAACGCGGCATGTACATGTCCATCAACACCAAGTCGGGCCGGTAGGATTCGAGCACGTCAAACAAGGTGCCTGGGTCACGAATGGCATGGCTGTCGATGCCATGCTGCGCCAAGGTGCGCTGGATCAAGGCCACGGCCACGCGGGAGTCTTCAACCACCAGCACGCGGTGCTTTTCTTGCTCAAAGTGCTGGACCAGATCCAGGATGCGGTCCAACACCATGGCAGGCTGATCATCAGAGGGGATGGCGACGTCGATACCTGCGCGCATCAAGGCGACGATGGGATCAATGGCCGATTGCACGCCCAGGTAGAACAACTGGCTGGCTGGACAGTTGCCCCGCACGGCGGTGATGAATTCAAAGTCTTGCGGGGTGGTCTCGCCATGCGCCGGAATGAACAGCACAGCCAGGGGTTTGTCGCCCGCCGGTTGATCGCCACTCCAGGGCATTTGCTCGACTTGAAATCCGAAATATTGCAACTGGCCTCGCAGCGCTTCAACCATTTCGTGGCGCTCTGGCGCACTGACCAACCACACGGACCGTGGTTTGATCCAGTCGGCATCATGAACAGCCGCCGCGGTTTGCTCTTCAAGACGCCGCTCAGGGTCTGGCGTCTGCGGCCGCGCGCTGGCAACAGCACCCAACAAGGTGTCCATCTGGCGTCGCAACGCCAGCATGTCACGGTCTTCAAGAGGGTGGGATGCCTCTTTGCCCAAAAGCGCCAATACGGCGTTTTCCAGCCCCTCGCATATGCGCATCAGGCCAGGCAAGCGCATGCGATTGAAGTGTTCAACCAGGCTGTTGACGGCCACCGCAAATTCGATGAACTGCTCGAACCGGCCTTCGACCATGTACAAATCCCAGCGGGTTCGCAGGACGTAAATGCGGTCTTCTATCGAATTCGGCTGGGTTGCGGACATGTCGAAGAGAGTCAAAGGCAGGGACCCATTATCAGAGAACAGCACCCAGGTGATCGCCAAAGAAACGGCATTGCAATGAATATGCAACGCATCTCGTGATCAGCACGGTGTAAACCCCTCCCTCGGTTTGGGCTTTGTGCCACGCGGGCTTCACATGCTGGTGATAAGCTGGAATTTCGAATCCATTGCTTGATGAGGAAGAACCATGCCCGGCTTGCTGCCTGATGTTGATCCCGACGGTTTGCTCGAATATTCGGTGGTGTTCACCGATCGCGCGCTCAATCAGATGTCCCAAAAGTTTCAGGGCGTGATGCGTGATTTGTCGAGCATCCTCAAAGAGGTCTATCACGCCCGTTCTGTGGCCTTGGTTCCCGGCGGCGGCACGTTTGGCATGGAATCGGTGGCGCGCCAGTTTGCTACCGGCAAAAAGGTGCTGGTGATCCGCAATGGCTGGTTCAGCTTCCGCTGGTCTCAGATCTTTGAAATGGGCCAGATCCCGGCTGAAGAGACGGTACTCAAAGCCCGTCCGCTGGCTGAAGGTCGTCAACAGGCCTTCGCCCCTCCCCCCATTGCTGAAGTGGTTGCCACCATTCGCAAGCAACGCCCTGACCTGGTTTTTGCGCCCCACGTGGAAACCGCATCCGGCATCATCCTGCCGGACGAGTATTTGAAAGCTGTGGCCGACGCTGTGCATGAGGTTGGCGGCATGTTTGTGTTGGACTGCGTGGCATCCGGCGCCGTTTGGGTAGACATGCAGGCCACAGGTGTCGACGTGTTGATCAGCGCCCCCCAAAAGGGCTGGAGCGGATCACCCGGCTGCGCATTTGTGATGCTGAGCGAACGCGCCCGCGCCGCTTTGGAAACGACGACGAGCACCAGTTTTGCCGCCGACTTGAAAAAGTGGGTGCAGATCATGGAAACGTACGAAGGCGGCAGCCATGCGTACCACGCCACGTTGCCAACCGAAGCCATTACCCTGACGCGTGATGCGATGGTTGAGACCCGTGAGTACGGCTTTGACAAGGTGCGCGCCGAGCAGTGGGAATTGGGCAAGCGTGTACGCGCCTTGATGGCCAGCAAGGGCATCCGCAGTGTCGCCGCTGAGGGCTACCAGGCACCTGGCGTGGTGGTGAGCTACACCGACGACGATGGTTTGCACACTGGCAAGGCCTTCATTGCCCAGGGTTTGCAAACGGCTGCAGGCGTGCCGCTGCGCTGCGATGAACCGGCTGATTACAAGACCTTCCGGGTGGGTTTGTTTGGTCTGGACAAGTTGCACAACATTGACCGCACCGTTGCCCATTTGGAGCAAGCGCTGGCTCGCATCCAGGGCTAATGCGCCGTTTTTGATCAGGCCGTTGCCAACATCCCCTCCAGGGTTTCAATCAGCTCCAAGGGGCTGAACGGCTTGATCAGGTAGCCATCGGCACCGGCATCCTTGCCGGCTTGTCGATCGGCCACTTGGCCTCTTGCTGTGAGCAGGACCACTTTGATGGTTTTGAGCACAGGATCGGCTTTGATGTTTCTGCATACCTGCAAACCATCCAATTCACCCGGCATCATGATGTCCAGCAGCATGAGATCGGGGTGAAATTCCTTGGCGACACGCAAGCCTTCCATGCCATCCGGGGCCTCACGGATTTCGTAGTCCTCAAACTCCAGCGTCATGTGGATCAGCTTGCGGATGTCAGCCTGGTCTTCTGTGATCAAGATGCGTTTCATGGCAGACCTCCTGTGTCATGCGCTTTTTTGGCGCCGACGCGCCATCAATGTAGCTAGATCGGCCGCATAGCGCTGGGCTTGAGCAGCATCCATGGCGGCATCCTCCGCCCGGTACGGGGCACCCGTGGGCAAATCAATCAGGAAGTTACGCATGCCGTCTTCCTCTTCTTCTCGAAGCTGCCCACCGTGCAAGCTCATGATGCGCTGGCAGAGATGAAATCCAATGAGGTCTTTGGCGTTGACTGGGGGTGGCGCCTTGGCAGGATCGGGCTTTTTACCTGCGGCAGCCACGGCAGCTGCTGCTGCGGCAACCTGAGCTTCTTCGGAGTTGGGGTCGGCCAACATGGTGGCATCGTTCTCACGCGAAGGCCACATGCCGCTGTTGCGGAACACCACCAGCACGCGGGGGCCCATCTGGCGTAGTTCGATGTCCAAGGTGCCACTGGTAGGCACCGCCTTCAACGCCGCAGCCAGGCTCTCATTGATGACCTTGTTCATCCAGAAGTGGCTGGCATAGATCACCGGCATGTTGTCTTCGTCGATGCGGTTGATCAACCGGACGGTGATTTTGCGGCTGACGGCCTGCGGCTCTTGCTGCAACCAACATTCTTGCAGCAGCGGCCACAACTCCAGCCGGTCGGCGGCCAGCAAGTCTTCGCTTTCCCACAAGGATGCCAAGTCGGTCAGGCGGACCACGGTGTCGGTCACTTCTGCCGTTTTGACCAAGGTTTCTTTGAAGGCCTGGATGTTCTCGGATTCAAACGCACTTTTCATGGCGCTAGAGAAACGCTTGAGGGGCGTGGCCAGATCGGAATGGATCACCGTCATCAAGTTGTGCAGAGCCAGTGCCTCACCATAGGCAGGTGGCGGCTTGATATAGATCCAAGCCTCACCAGAGACCATGCCCGGCCCCACTTGGGCTAGCAACAACTGTTTAGAGCCCGACACCGGCTCAAATTCCAATTGCAACTCACGCTGCAATTTGCCTGAAGCGATCACCGCCACAGCGCGCGCCATGGGACTGTCGGGCAAAGAATCTCCAACCTTCAGCCCGGCGTAAAGCTGGGCCTTTTGATTGGCGTATGTGATTTTTCCGTCCGCATTGGCCCAAACGAGTCCATCGGTGACTCGCTCTAAAAGGGCTTGCAAGACCGGGTTCATATCAACATCCCTAGATCAGTGCGGCGTTACCTCATTGATATCAGTTTTGCCAATTCCCAGGGGCCTGCTTTGATGCAGGTTCGTGAACTAAGACCGATATTCGTCAGTGACAACACGCAACCATAGGGTTGCCTCTGTTCCCTGCCCGGGTTCACTGCGTAGTTCAACCTCGCCCCCCATAAGGGCCATGATCTCTTTGACCAGAGACATACCCAGGCCTGTGCCTGGAATGTTGCCTGATGGGTCTGCTCGGTAAAACCGTTCAAACACCCGCGATAACTGCTCCGGACTCATGCCAATACCTTGGTCTGTCACCCGAATACCGATTTGAACGCCCATGTCCAAGCTACGCTCGACGATGTCCAAAATGATGTCCCCGCCCTTGGGCGAGTATTTGTAGGCGTTGGACAGCAAATTGGTCAAGGCACGGACAAGGTGATCCTCATCGGCAAAGACATAGGGCATGTTTGCTGGCAAGCGCAAATCAACCTTTCGTTTGTCCCCTAAGAAAAGAAGTCCGTTGATGGCTCGCTCGATCAATGGCCGAGCATCGTAGGGACGGATATTGAAGTCTTTGCCCGCGCGCGATTCGATGCGAGCCAGATCCAACAACTCGGTCACCATGTTGACCAGCAGGGTCGATTGACGGTGGATGGTTTCGTAGATGTCATGCCGCTTTTCATCGCTGAACTGGCGCTTGAGTAGCAATTCCGTGAAGCCATGTACGCTGGCCATGGGGGTGCGAAGTTCATGGGCAGCGGTCGACAGGAACTCGCTCTTCATCCGGTCAACTTCGGTCTCGCGGGTGATGTCTCGCAGGTACACCGCCCGCCCGATGTAGCGCCCCATGGTGTCAAACATGTCGCGCACCGATCGCTGCAAAACGGCTGGCCTTGGCAGCACCAATTGCAATTGATCGCCTTCGCCCGATGCAGCGATTTCCGCAATGGATTTGGGATGTCGTTCAGGTATGCAAAGACCTGCCAAGATGGTATCGAACTCGGTCTCCGTCACGCCATCCAGACGCTCACGGGTCAAGCCCGTCATGGTGTAAAACGCTGGGTTGCCATATGACCGGATGCCTTCGGAGTTGAAGACGACAAAACCATCTGGCGACAACTTGAACAGCGAGTCAAACTCCGTCATGAACTGACGCAGACGCATTTCATCGCGTTTACGGTCAATGAAATGCGACACCTGGATGCACACCCCCTCCAGAAACTGCAGCAATTCGGCATCAGGCGGGTCCATACGGGGGCCGGTGAATTCGAGCAAAAAGGTCACCCGCTCGCCCGACAAAATAGGCAAGATCAATGCGCCCTGTAGCCCTTCTTTGTCGGCTTGCGCGCCTCTGAGGTGATCACGAACCAGGTGCAGGTCATGCACGAAGGTCAGTTTTTTGGCCTGCCAGACGCTGCCCAAAAAACCTTCTCCCTTGTGCCAGTTGGCTTTTTCGGTGGCGGCCAAAAAACCCGCGTATCTCAATTCGTTGGATGACCACAGTGCCGCACTGCGCATGTTCACATCACCCACCCACCGCTTGCCTTTGACCTCCCAGGCGACGCCAACAGGCCACCCCAGATAATTTCCAATCAGCTTGAGCAAACTGGGCAGCAGGCCACCAATCTCACTGGCCTCTGACAACTGCTGGACCACTGCATGGTGTAAGTCCAGGCGGGCCTCTGTGCGCTTTTGTGCGGTGATGTCGCGCTGCACCGCCATGAAGCGGTTGATGCGACCAAATTCATCGCGCAAGGGTTTGGATTCGATTCGGGCCCAATAGGTGGCCCCATCTTTGCGCCGGTTCAAGATCACGGCTTCAAAGGGTAGGCCAAGGGAGATTCGATCTCGGATGTAGGCAATCGTGGCGGGGTCGGTTTCCTGTGTCTGCAAGACTTGACCGGGCGTTCGCCCTTGCAGTTCCGCCAAGGTGTAGCCGGTCAGCCTGCAAAAGCTGTCATTGATCCATTCGACTTGGCCAAGCGCATCCGTGACGATGACAGCGTTATCGGTGTTTTGAGCCACCAGGGCCATCATGTTGCAAGCCTGGACTTGCGCCGTCAAGGCATCAATTTGTTGCACCAATGACGCCATATCAGGCAAATTGGCGTGCCCGACTGGGTGGAGCTGATTGGTGACTGCTGTCATGTTGCCTCCTACCGCACCAGCGGACTGTTGGCATTTTTTTCATTCTAGGCCCCCCTCAAGCCGGGGTGAGGCCCCTTGCTTCAGGGCCAAGCACTATTTCACGAACTCTGCCTGCATGGTATTTTTCACGTCATCAAAGACAGTCAAATACGGAGGAATTTCATGACGCGAGGGCTCACCCTGAAAGGCATCGTTGTTGCAGTCGCCACGGTCGTATCGATCAGCGCCAACGCGACGGTCCCAGCGGGCACGCAATTGCCTCTGAAATCCATGGACCGATTGACCATCAAGGGCGGAGACCTCAAAAAAGTGAAGTTTCGCGTGCCGGCCCCCGAAGCCGGCGCAGACCCAGAATCACTGGTCAGCCGTCTGGCTGGCTGCACCATTGAGGGCGATGCGGTGTTCAATCCCCGCAGTGGTCGCCTTTACGTCAAACGCCCCGTGCTGACTTGCACACCCGACACCAAAGTGGGCACCGTGTTTTTGGGCGGAGACATCAGCGGACAACTCAGTGACTCCGGCTTGGAGGGCATTCCGTTGGAATGCTCCTCACCCAAGCAATGCACAATTGGCAGCCTCAAAAAGGATGCCGAAGCTGCCTTCACCGTGACAGAAACCCTGGGCGGCGGAGACTGATCCGCAACGCCCAGAGCGGCTCAAATTGCGCGTTGGCTGACCTGCCCTGGGCGCACTGAAAAGCGCTCGCGGGCAGTTACCGCTTCCAGATCAATGGTGGCTGATCGGCCTTTGTAAACCGACTGTTTAAGCCACTGGGCCTCTGCCTCAATCTCGTCTGTGCCCGACACCGTTGTGTGCCAGACCTTGCGATCGGCATCCCAGCGGTAGCCCCGTGCGCGCAGGGCATCCTTGCTGTCAAACGGCGAGCCCGTGGCAAACACACGGTAACGGGTTTGCGCTGCGCCATCCAGCAATCGCTTCAAGCCCGTCATGCCGGACACGGGCAAGGGTTCAGCCAAGACAGCCAGCAGCGCGTGGCAGTCCATCTCAGCGCGGTGGGCGTCGTAGAACCAGCCCATCTCGTGGGCGAGGAATTCCAGCTTGGCCGACCCGCGCCCTTCTGCGCTCCAGTCAATCTCAGACACCGAACAAGCCCAGGGCAAGGCCACAAAGGCTGGCAGGCGGCGCTCGACAAAAGCGCGGTCAAACCTGGCGTTGTGGGCGATGACCAAGCCGACGCCCGCAATCAGATCCAGGATCTTGTCGTCATCCAGGCGCTTGCCGGCCACCATCTCATCGGTGATACCGGTCACCCGGCCCGCTTCAGCCGGAATGGGGCGCCCCGGGTCTTCCAGCTCGTCAAAGACGTGGGTGACCTTCAGGGGCAAACCGGTTTGTGCATCCACATCCACCAAGATCAAGGCCAGTTCAATGATCTGGTCCTTGACGGTATCCAGGCCCGTGGTTTCGGTGTCGAGGATGGCCACTTTGACCACATCGGCGCCGCGCGGCTTGCGGCCAAAGTCGGTACGCGGCTGCAGGCGACGCAGCACGCGGTAGTCCTTGTGGGCCTCCAGCACCTGGGCCAAAGCTTCTGGCTCGGCAAAGCTGGGGTCCAACAAAGGCGTTTGGGTATCGGCGGGTTGGCGGCTCATGCTTCACCTTGCATCAACGAGTCCAGCGTCAACTCGTAAGCCGAGCCAAAGGCCTTGAGGAAGTATTCGACCTCCTGTGTCATGTGCTCATCGATTTTGGCGCGAACCTGTTGCGCAGCTTGTTCAAACTCACGGTTGCCGTAGCGCAACTCGGCCCGGCATTTGAGCCATGCCGCCAGTCGATCGGCTGATTTGACCAAGCGCGCTTCGGCCTCGGGCCAGTCATGGTGATCAATCAAGGGACGGATGGCGGGGCGCAAGGCTTCGGGCAACAAGGCGACCATTTCCTGGCTGACTTCGTCCTCCAGGTGGGCGGTGGCGTGACGCATGGCAGGGGAATACTTCACCGGCGTGGGCAAATCGCCCGTGATGGCTTCGGTGGCGTCGTGGAACAAAGCCCGCGTGGCGACAGCGTTCGGGTCCACATTCTGGCCAAACACATCTCGGCTGATCACGGCCAGGGCATGCGCCAACACGGCCACTTCCCAGCTGTGCTGGGCCACGTCTTCTTCAACGGCATTGCGCATCAAGCCCCACCGTTTGATGAAGCGCAAACGCGACAGGTGGGCGTAAAACGGGCTGGGCGCAGAAGACTTGTCAGGCATTGGAAACCGCTGTGTTGTGCTTTATCGTGCAGGGGTCGCCATCTTCGCGCAATTTGCGCTCACCTTTGTTGACCCGATGATGTTTGAAGACCTGGGCAAATACCTGATTGGCGCCTTTTTGATCTTTTTTGGCGTGATGGCCTGGCGAGCCTGGCAGGTCAAACAGGCCAGCCCGCAATGGCCATCCGTACAGGGTGAGATGCTGTCCACCCGGGCCTTTGCCCACAATGAAACAGGCACAGACCGTGGCGTGTCCACCCACGAGTGGTACACCGAGGTGCGTTATCGCTACACCGTCAATGGCGTCACTTACAACGGCGACCGCCTGCGAGCCTTTGGCCTGCATCACTTCAACAAGGAACAAGCCGAGGCTGAAATCGCCCCGTTCCGTGTTGGGCAGCCCGTCACGGTGTACTACGACCCCAACAAACCGTCTGCCAGTGTGTTGATTCCCGGATAGGTTGCCGCGATCCAGCGCAGACTTAGACTTGCAGTACCCTGCTTGCATACCCCATAGGGTATGTATATACTCCCTACCGTATTGAGATATGGGGATGTGGCATGTCACACAAATGGGCTTCACTGGCGTTGGCAACTCTGTTGAGTCAGGTCACTTGGGCGGCTGAGCAGCCGGCTGTGACCGTGCCAACGTTGACCTTGGCATCCGGACAAGCCGGATCGACCACCACCTTGGACGGTGGGATCGAAGCTTTGCGCCAAAGCACCGTGGCCGCACAGGTTCCGGGCAACATCGTGGCCCGCTTGGTCAAGGCCGGTGATGCGGTCAAAGCCGGTCAGGTGTTGTTCAAGATCGATGGCCGAGACACCCAAGCCGCCTTGGACATGCGCCAAGCCGAGGTCGCCCAAGCTCAGGCCCAATTGCAAAACGCCAAACTGCAGTGGGAACGCAACCAATCCCTGCGCGCCCAAGGCTTCATCAGCGCTGCGGCGCTGGATGGTGCGGAGGCCCAGTGGAAGGCTGCCCAGGCAGCCGTCGCTGCAGCCCAAGCCGGACGCAACCAAGCCGCCCTGGCCAAAGGCTATGCCACCGTGGTCGCCCCCTTTGATGGACTGGTGCTGGCCACCCACGCCGAAGAAGGCGACTTGGCCGCGCCGGGCCGCCCCGTTGTGACCTTGTACTCACCCCAAGCCATGCGGGCGGTGGTGCAGGTGCCGGCTTCACAAGCCGAGGCATTGAAGTCAGCCACTAAAACCGAGGTATCGACCTCGCAAGGTTGGGTCAGCCCCAGCAAAGTGACCGTTTTGCCCGGCACAGACCCTGTCTCCCAAACCGTTGAATGGCGGTTGGACTTGCCGGCCTCCGTCAAAGGTCTGGCACCCGGGCAAACCGTGCAGGTGCGCTGGACAGGTGGGGCCGCTACCCACGCATCCCCCACAGGCGCTTTGACCGTGCCCGCCAGCGCGGTGTTGCGCCGTGGCGAGTTGACGGCTGTTTATGTGGTGCGTGATGGCCGCTTTGTGATGCAGTCTGTGCGCACAGGCCCTGGCGCAGGCAATGCGCCCGTCACCTTGTGGTCCGGCGTGAAAGCGGGTGACCGTATTGCTACCGATGCCGTGAGGGCGGGTTTGGCTGGTGCCACCCCGCAAGCCAAATGAAAGCACTGGGTGTTTCAGGGCGCCTGGCCCGAGCCTTCCAGGACAACGCGCTGACCCCACTGCTGGCCATTGTGGCCATGCTGCTGGGCCTGTTTGCGGTGATGGTCACCCCACGTGAGGAAGAACCTCAGATCAACGTGACCATGGCCAATGTGCTGATCCCCTTCCCAGGGGCATCGAGCACCGACGTGCAAAACATGATTGCCCGGCCTGCCGAGCAAGTGCTGTCCCAGATCGCCGACATTGAACACACGTACTCGGTGTCGCGCCCTGGCGTGGCCGTGCTGACGGTTCAATTCAAAGTGGGCGTGCCACGCACCGATGCCTTGGTGCGCTTGTATGACGTGCTCAACGCCAATCAGGATTGGCTGCCGCGTAACCTGGGTGCCCTGCCCCCTATCGTCAAGCCCAAGGGCATCGACGATGTGCCTGTGCTGGGTGTGACACTGTGGTCCAAGGATGCGCAATCGGGCTTTGAACTGGAGCGCGTGGCGCGCAGCCTGGAAGCTGAGATCAAGCGCGTGCCCGGCACCCGCGAAGTGCAAACCATTGGGGGCCCTGGTCAAGCGGTGTCCGTGCTGCTGGACCCATCTCGCTTGCGTGAGCGCGGCGTGGATGTGCAAACCCTGGCCCAGGCATTGGGTGCGGCCAATCTGGGCATGCCCTCAGGCAGCGTGCTCAAGGCCGATGGCCAAGGCCACCAGATGCTGTCGGTTGAAACCGGTGAGTTTTTGCGCAACGCCGCAGACGTGGGCGAACTGGTTGTGGGCGTAAGCCACGGCAAGCCGGTTTACCTGCGTGAGGTCGCCCGCATTGAGGCTGGCGCCCAGCAAGCCCAACGGCATGTGTGGTTCACGGAAGGTGCCGCTGCTTCGGCGCCCGGCCAAACCTACCCAGCCGTGACGCTGACCGTGACCAAAAAGCCCGGCCAGAACGCGGTAGACGTGGCCCGCGCCACCCGTGCCCGCCTGGACGAGTTGCGCAACACCGTGTTGCCCGCTGATGTGGAGATGACCATCACCCGTGACTACGGCGAAACCGCAGCTGAAAAGGCCAACAAG
>JBDKHX010000006.1:0-12645 GCA_039797415.1 Pseudomonadota bacterium
GGCGTAACCTTGTCGAGGTTGATGAACAAGGTGGCACTGTCCAGTGCAATCAGCGCATGCCCCAGAAAAACGGGGTTGTACTCGACATCCGATCCGCGCAGGTTCAGCAGCCAGGCCAAGTCATCCAAGGTGGCCACCCAGTGGTGCGTGGCACCTTTGTCGCGCATGGCTTGACGCAATGCAGCCAGTTTGTCTGCGCGAGGTGTGGACGCAAATGGCAGCGCGTGCTCAAACACAGGGGCTTGTGGCAGGCCTGTTCGGTCGGGCCAGGCGCCCAGTAAAGGGTCTGTGTCAGCTTGCAATGTCCAATTGGCGGGTGCCAATGCCTCTTGCAATTGTTTGGCCTGCGCCAGGCCCATCACGGTGCCGTCGATAGCCAGCTTGCCTGACGGGGCCATGCTTTGAAGCCAGGCAACATAGGCCGGAATGGCGGGGCCATCAAGCTTGACCAGGTCCACACCTGTGCCAGCCAGTTCGGCTTCAGCTTGTTCCCAATACCGGCTGTCCGTGAACACGGCTGCGCGTTGGTCCGCCACCAACAAGGTGCCGGATGAGCCCGTGAACCCACTGAACCACTCACGGCCTTGCCAATGGGCTGGCAGGTATTCCGACAAGTGCGGATCACTGCTGGGGATCAGCACAGCTTGCCAGCCTTGTTGGGCTGCGTGTTGACGCAAGGCCTGCAGGCGAGCAGGGATGGGCGAGTTGGTTGAGTTGGAAGTCACGGCAGGCATGGACACAAACGATGTGCCCATGTTGCCATGATTGCTTCGTGTTCGCTCAGCGAGCGGGTGCGGCTTGACCGCCGGCCGGTGTGGCGCCGTTGTTGGCTGTAGACGTTGCTGCGCCGACCTGATGAGCGGCCGACACGCTGACGGGTGGCGTGGGCGGCGGTGTCACACGCACGACCATGGCGTTGGGTTCCAACGCGTGGGGATCCGGGAAGACGCGGGCATGGCGCTGAGAGGTGAAATAGGCCCAAGCCCAGTCCATCAACACCACAGTGCGGTTACGGAAACCGATCAGGAAGTAAACGTGCACGAACAGCCAGAACAGCCAGGCCGAGAAGCCGCTGAACTTCAAACGCTTGTTGATGTACGGAATGTCCAGCACGGCCACAGCGGCGCGCTTGCCGATGGTGGCCAGGTTGCCGTAGTCAAAGTAACGGAAGGCCAGCGTGTCCTTGCCTTCCAAGCGACGCATGATGTTGAACGCCGCTTTGCGGCCCATCTGCTTGGCGCCTGGGCTCACGCCGGGTACCGGGGTCGGGTTGGCGGGGTCCAGATAGCTCTTGGCACTGGCCAAGTCACCGACCACGTAGATGTTTGGATGAACAGGCAGGGTCAGGTCTGGTTGCACCACCACGCGGCCGGCGCGGTCCAGCTGGCAGTGGGTGCTCTTGGCCAAGGCACGGCCCAGGGGAGATGCGGCCACGCCAGCAGCCCACACCACGGTGCGGCTGGGCAGGAAGTGGGACACAGCATGCGGCACGCCATCCGGGCCGGGCTCCATCGTGTCGTAGTGGATGCCGAAGGCGGTGATGTTGGTCACCTTGGCGCCGGTCAACACTTCGGCACCCAGGCCGGCCAATTGCTCCTTGGCGCGTTCGGACATGTCCTCGGGGAAGGTGCCCAGCACGCGGCCAGCGCCTTCCAGCAAGATCACGCGGGCGCGGCGTGAGTCAATGCGGCGGAACTCTGTGCTCAGTGTTTGTTGGGCGATTTCAGCCAGCGTGCCGGCCATTTCAACGCCAGTCGGGCCCGCGCCGACGATGGCAAAGGTCAACCAGGGTTCGCGCTTGGCGGGGTCGGTTTCGCGTTCGGCTTGTTCAAAAGCCGTCAACACGCGGCGGCGAATGGTGAACGCGTCGCCCAAAGTCTTGAGGCCCGGGGCGTATTTGGCCCAGTCATCACGACCGAAATAGGAGTGGGTGGCGCCAGCCGCCACGATCAGGTGATCGTAGTGAATGTGTTCGCCGCCATCGATCACGACGCAGCTTGATCCGGTGTCGATCGATGTCACTTCACCCATCAGCACCGTCAGGTTGCCACGGGCAATTTGCTCGCGCAAGATGTGGCGGATGGGGCCCGCAATAGCCGGCGCGGGCAGGCCCGCTGTCGCCACCTGATATAGCAAAGGCTGGAACAAGTGGTGGTTGGTGCGGTCGATGACGACGATTTCAACCGGCGCATGCGACAGCGCTTTCGCGGCTTCAAGGCCCCCAAAACCACAGCCAATGATGACAACGCGGGGCTTTTGGGTGCTCTGACGGCTGGAATCGGACATGCGGTGGAGGGCGGTTAGGAGGTTATGTGACACCTCCACGAATCGTGCCAGGTGATTTTTAGTGGTTTATACCAGTACCCGAGCTTTTCGTGTGGACTTGCACCGCCCTGGTGCGCCCCTTGATCACGGGGGAATTTCAGCCAGCCCCCACCAGCCGAGGGGTCATCAACAGGTCCAAGGCGCAGCCAGACTCGGCCAGAACATACCGGCCTTTGCCCGCGTGCTTGGCGGCGTACATGGCTTTGTCTGCCCGCACGCAGACGGAATCTGGGGTCTCACCCATCTCCCAAACGGCCACCCCCACGCTGGAGCTGACCGCGACGGCGCAGCCTTTCAACTCTTGCGGCAGGCTCAGCTTGTCGACAATGCGGCCGCAAATCCGATCCACTTCCGTCATGTGGCCTGCGCCTTCGAGGATCACGGTGAATTCGTCACCGGCCAGGCGGCACACTGTGTCGGTTGTGCGCACGCAGCTTTGCAGGCGGCGAGACACTTCCATCAGTAACTGATCGCCAACAGCGTGTCCGTGCTGATCATTGATGCTCTTGAAACCGTCCAGGTCCACATACAAAACGGCCAGCGTTTGTTTGCTGCGGCGGGCGCGCGCAATGGCCTGATCCAGGCGTTCTTCAAACGCGCGGCGGTTGGGCAGCCCAGTCAGGCTGTCGTGGCGGGCCTGGGCAATCAGTTCGCGTTGTTGGGCTTTGAGCGCGCTGATGTCACTGAAAACGCGCACATGTTGAACCACGCGGCCTGCGTCGTTGCGCATGACGCTGACGCTCATCCAGGTTTCGATCTGGCGGCCATCCTGGCAAATCTGCTGGCTTTCGCCTGTCCAACGATGCTGTTCACGAAGTGCTTGTTCTACGCCTTGAATATGGCTGTCGCGCAGGGCGGTCAGGCCGACCAGCTCCGCATTTTTACCAACCACGTCGGATGGGGTCAGCCCACTGAGTCGGGTGAAGGCTGGGTTGACCATCAGGATGCGGTCCAGGGCGTCTGTGACGACGACCGAGTCGCCGGTTTCCTCCAGCACGCGGCTGGCCAGGCGCAGTTTCTCTGCCGATTGCTTTTGCTCGGTGATGTCGCGGGCAATGGTCAGGATGTGATCCATTTCCCCGTCGCTGCCAAAAACGGGTGTTTTGATCAGGTCCAGAACCCGATCGCCTTGCGGCATGCGAAATGGCAAACCTGGAAAGTGATGAGATTTGGGGTCTTGCAAGACCAGTGCATCTTGCTGCTCGCTGCGGTGGGCTACCTCAGGTGGCAGCACCTCAAGGGGCGTTTTGCCCAGCACGGTTTGCGTGGGTAGGCGCATGGCCTCAGCCGCTGCGCGATTCCAGACCCGGTACTGGTCCTTCGTCTCGGGGCGCACGCTTTTGGCCAGAACAGCGATGGGCAGGCTGTCGACCAAGGTGCGATAAAACGATTCCTGCTCCCTCAACGCGTCCAGCGCCAGGTGAGCCTCGGAGGTGTCGCGCGAGACCAGCGCGATGCCCTCAGGGATGGGGATGATCTGGTGATGCAGCCAGGTGGGCGAACCGGCATGCACACCTTTGTCCAAGGGGCGGTAAACATGCTCCTCAGTGATGGACAGGCGATTTTTGCGAGCACGACGCAGCCGCTGAAAAAACAGCGAGTACTCCGGTTGCGGAAACAACTCAGCCAGATCGGTGCCGATCAACTTGCCGCCGTCGTGACCAAACCATGTGCAAGCCTGGCGATTGGCACGGATGACTTGAAAGCCCAGTCGGTTGCCCATGTCGTCGCGGCGCTCTTGCAGCACCATCAACGAGTCTTGCGAGCCGTCCAGCAAAGCCTGCCAGGTCGCTTCTGCGGCCTCGGCCACGACCACGTGACGAAGCCACCGGTTCATGAACCAAAGTGGTGTGGCAGATGTGAGAAAGAGAATGATCGCCCCGGCTGTATGCCAGGAAGCGTTTGACGAGGACGTCAGCGCCAATCCGCTCAACAGGCCCAAAACCAGCAACACAGGCCAGGTTTCTTTGGGCAAGCGACGAAGCTTGGTGGGCGTCCCCATGATCATCGTGTTGATGAACGAAGACATGGACACCCCAACTGAAAATAATGCAGTTGCCCAGTTTTCGGACTATGTCAGGCCGACTTGAGAGAAATGCACGCTTTGAGCGTTCTGAAGTGTGTAACGACTCGTTTTTCCGGTCAGGCGCGAAACGGTGCGCGTTCGTCCAACTCATCGAGGTAATGCGCCATGCCCACGCCTTCGCGCTGCAAAAAGCGCTGCACCGCGTCTTTGAAACCTGGGTGCGGCAAGTGGTGGGCAGAGTAGGTGCTCACAGGCAAAAGCCCTCGCGCCAGCTTGTGTTCGCCCTGGGCCCCACCTTCAAACCGTTTGAAGCCTTGTTCGATGCACCACTGCAAGGGCTGGTAGTAACAGGTTTCAAAGTGCAGGCAGGACACGGTCTGGATGGCGCCCCAGTAGCGCCCATAGGCCACACCGTTGTCACGGTCGATGGCCAATAGCGCCGATGCGATCGGAACAGGGGCACCGTGGCGCGTGTCCTGCGCCACGACCAAGGCCCAGGCTGAAGGCAGGGCCTGCGCGATCGCGCGCCAGCCATCGCGGCTGAGGTAGGGTGTTTGACCACGCGCCAGATAGGTCTGGGCGTAGCACTGGTAGAAAAAATCCCAGTCGGCAGCGCTGATGTCAGCCCCTTCGCTGATGCGGTATTGAATACCGGCATCGGCCACTTTCTTGCGCTCCTGCCGGATCTTCTTGCGCTTGTCACGCTGCATGTCCGCCAGGAAGTCGTCAAAGTCTGAATAGGGGCGGTCTGATCGGTTCTGCCAGTGAAACTGCACGCCTTGTCGGATCAACCATCCGCGTTGCCGCGCGGCATCTGCCTGGTCTTGCGGCAAAAACAGCAAGTGGGCGGATGACCAGTTCTGGGCAGCGCAGATCGTTTCAAGCTCAGCCAACAATCGTGTCGTCAGGGCAGCTTCAGTGGCCGCATCGTGGCCCGGTCGAACCATCAAGCGTGGGCCAGGGATCGGCGAAAACGGCACGGCGCCTAACAATTTGGGGTAGTAAGCATGGCCAGGTCTGGCCAGTTGCTGGTTGTAGGCATCGGCCCAGGCGTGGTCAAACACATACTCGCCCCACGAGTGGTCTTTCAAAAACAGGGGGCACGCAGCCTGGATCACCCCGGTGCTGTCGGTCAGTGTCAAAAACAGCGGGTGCCAGCCCGTTTCTGCGCTGGCGCAACCGCTTTGGCACAAGGCAGCCAGCCAACCGTGACGCAAAAATGGCATCGCACCGTCAACGCCCTGGACGAGTGCATCCCACTGCTCGGCGGCAATCTCTTCCACCTTGGGATGCCAAGTGGCTGTCAGGCCCGCTACCATGCTGACCTGCGTGTCTGTTTCTGTTTTGTCCATGAGCTCTCTGTCGTCCACTGCTGCCCCTGCCTGCGCTCTTGAAGTGGCGCTGCTGCAATTCAACCCCATCATTGGTGACTTGGCCGGTAATGCGCGCAGCATCGTGTCTTTGGCCCGCCAAGCCTACGCCAACGGCGCCCGTTTGGTGGTGACGCCAGAAATGGCCCTATGCGGCTACCCCCCGGAAGACCTGCTCCTGCGTCCCGCCTTCATGCAAGCTTGTGACGCCGCCCTGAAAAGCATCGCGCAAGATCTGGCCGATCTGGCTGACCTGCATCTGGTGATTGGGCATCCCCAAGCTGGGCCGGGCGATGACTTGCGGACCCGCTCCTGGTCGGTTCCCCGCCGTTTGAACGCCGCCAGCATGCTGCGCGGCGGCCAGTTGGTGGCCACCTACGCCAAGCGTGAGTTGCCTAACTACCAGGTGTTTGACGAGCGTCGCTACTTCATCGGCGGCCGCGAAGCCGGTCTGGGCCCGGTTGTGGTCGACGTGCTGGGCTGGAAGGTGGGCCTGCTGGTGTGTGAAGACGCCTGGTTTGATGAACCTGCCCACGCAGCGCAAGCCTTGGGCGCCCAAGCGTTTGTGGTGCTCAACGCGTCGCCATTCCACGCTGGCAAACGCGCTGAGCGTGAAGAGCGCATGGCCGAGCGCGCCCGCACCTTGGGCGTGCCGCTGGTCTACGCCCACCTGGTAGGCGGGCAAGATGAAGTCGTGTTTGACGGCGCCTCGTTTGCGGTCGATGCCAAGGGCCAAGTGGGCGCTCGGGCCCCCAGTTTTGAAGTGGCGACCTTGCCCGTGACCCTGCAGCCCAATGGCGCCGTGTCAGGCCCCTTGGCTGAGCCACCTTCATACGAGGGCGAGATCTGGGCTGCGCTGGTCTGTGGTGTGCGTGATTACCTGGGCAAGAACGGCTTCCCCGGCGCCATCATCGGCCTGTCTGGTGGCATTGATTCGGCCTTGGTGCTGGCCATTGCGGTGGACGCCTTGGGCGCAGACAAAGTCCGCACCGTGATGATGCCGTCACCCTACACAGCCGATATCTCGTGGATCGATGCCAAAGACATGGCCGATCGCCTGGGTGTGCAGCACGACGAAATCTCGATCGCGCCCATGTTTGACCAGTTCAATCAAGCCTTGGCGCCTTTGTTCGTCGGGCGCGAGGCCGACACTACCGAAGAGAACATCCAGGCCCGCATCCGGGGCACGCTGTTGATGGCCTTGTCCAACAAGACCGGCGCCATCGTGCTGACCACCGGCAACAAAAGCGAGATGGCAACCGGCTATTGCACCTTGTATGGCGACATGGCGGGTGGCTTTGCCGTCATCAAAGACCTGGCCAAAACCTTGGTCTACCGCCTGTCTCGGTGGCGCAATGCCCAGGCCGTGGCGCAGGGGCAGGTCGAGCCTATTCCGGAGCGCATCATCGTTCGCCCACCGTCGGCCGAGTTGCGCCCTGATCAAAAGGACCAGGACAGCCTGCCTGAATACGATGTGCTGGATGCGATCCTGGAGCGCTATATGGAGCTCGATCAGTCCATCGAAGACATCGTGGCCGCAGGGTTTGACCGCGCCGATGTGGACAAAGTGACACGCCTGATCAAGATCAACGAATACAAGCGCCGGCAGGCGCCAGTGGGGATTCGCATCACCCACCGGGCATTTGGCCGCGACTGGCGTTACCCCATCACATCGAAGTTCCGCGCCTGACATCGCTCAGACGTGATTAAATATCTGCTTTTGGAGAGCTCGTTTATGAAACAAATCACCGCCATCATCAAACCGTTCAAACTGGAAGAAGTTCGTGAAGCCCTGGCTGAAGTGGGTGTGACTGGTTTGACGGTGACGGAAGTCAAGGGCTTTGGCCGTCAAAAGGGCCATACCGAGCTGTATCGCGGCGCCGAATACGTCGTTGACTTCCTGCCGAAGGTCAAGGTTGAAGTCGTGGTCAAGGGCAGCGATGTGGATCGCTGCATCGAAGCCATCGTCAAGGCTGCCAAGACTGGCAAGATCGGCGACGGCAAGATCTTCGTGACCGCCGTCGAACAAGTGGTGCGCATCCGCACCGGCGAAACCGACGAAGCTGCAGTCTGATCGCTCAGACTGATCGGGCCTGACTTCCGTCAGGTCCCAGGCACCACGCCACCAGGCCCTGCATCGGGCGATTCTGGTGGCGTTTGTTTTTGCAGGCGTGCGTGTTCGGCCTCCAAACGGTCCAGCATGGCTGTCACGTCCTGGTCGACCAGCAACAACTCTTGCACGTCAGGCCACAAGAAGCCGCTGTCCCGGCTGCGGTCGATGAAGCGCAGCAGGTCGTCGTAGTAGCCATCGACATTGAGCAAGCCCAAAGCCTTGCGGTGATAGTCCAGCTGGCGCCAGGTCCACACCTCAAAAATCTCTTCCATCGTGCCAATGCCGCCAGGCAAGGCCAGGAAGGCATCCGAATGCACGGCCATCTGGTGCTTGCGTTCATGCATGCTGCCGACCACCTGCAACTCGGTCACGCCACCGTGGCCCAGCTCACGCTGGATCAGGCGGTCAGGGATCACGCCAATGACCTCAGCACCTGCCGCCAAGGCACTGTCAGCGACCGCGCCCATCAGGCCGGTGCTACCGCCGCCGTAAACCAGTCGCCAGCCGCGTTCGCCAATCTGGCGACCGACTTCACGGGCAATCGCTTCAAACGCGGGGGATTGGCCCATTCGCGAGCCACAGTAAACGCACAAGGACAGCTGGGTCACCACGGCCTCACAACATGAATCGGTGATACAGGGCCACGGCCCACACGCCGCCGCACAGCAGCAGGCTCAAATGCACGGCAGCGCTGCCATAGTCTTTGGCGCGCTTGCTCAGATCGTGCAGTTCAAAAGAGACCCGGTCGACCACGGCCTCAATGCCAGAGTTGAGCAACTCGACGATCAAGACCAGCATCACCATGGTGATCAGCATGGTCACTTCCATCCACGACTGACCGACCCAGAATGCGGCGGGAATCATGAAGGCGGCCAAGAGTGACTCCTGGCGGAACGCGCTTTCATGCTTGAGCCCAGCCCAAAGGCCATGGTAGGAATACAGCGTGGCCCAGACGATGCGTTGCAGGCCTGAGCGGCCCTTGTGAGGGTTGGTGGTAGGAGTGGTCATGGGCGAATCTTAGCTGCGGTTGTCGATCACGCGGGTGCCACTGATCGTGTCATGCCAGAACTGCTGTTGTGGCTGCAGTTTGCTCAACAGTGCGTACATCCCGATCCACACGAACATGGCGCCATAAAGCAGCTTGGATTGATGCCAGCCGACAAGCCACGCGGTGACCAGTGACGGCACAAACCAGACCCAGGAGAGCAAAAATCGGATCAACGCTTGTTTGAGCGTGATGGGTGAGCCATCAAGCGACACCAGTCGCAACTGCCACGAACGCATGGCCAAAGTCTGGCCGCCGTGTGTCCAGAACCAGATGAAATACAAGGCCAGCGTCAAAAACATGGCAGCTTGCATGCCATTGCGGCCATGCAAGCCATGGGTCTGGTTGGTGGTGATGGAGTAAATGGCGCCGAACACCATCACCACGCCAAATAGCACCACACCTTCATAAGTGAACGCAGCCATGCGGCGTAGCAGGGTGGGGGCGGGGCCTTGGGCACGGGCGGCGCAGGTTGCAGCACTGAGGCCGCCTTGCTGAGGAGGGGAGCTCTGAATCATAGAAGCAGGAATCTAACAGGCGTGAGGCCTGTTTTTGTTCAGCGTCGCTTCAGGGGCGTTTGCCCGATGCGGCACGCGACGCGCTGAGGTCCGGCGGAGTGGCCATGGCAGCGCCTTGCGGTCCCTTTTTGGGCAGCAAGGTTTGTGGGTCGACAAAACCTTTGGTGGCCGCAATTTTGGGCAATCCAGTTTGCTGGTGCTGCGGTGGAACTGGGCGATCGTTGATCAGGGTGGTGGTTGCGCCGCGCCCAGCTTTGACCAATGTGGGGGTGGTTGCGGTGGGTCTGGGCGCCGAACTCAATGTGCTGGGGACCACATTGGTTTTCTTTTCCTGAATTTTGGCGACAGGCGTTCTGCCGCTGAAAACTTGCCCTTGTTCACGGGGGCCTGGGACGTCATCGGCCAAGAAAATGGGTTTTTGCTTGCGGCGTGCTTTTTGAGCCAAAGCCTTGCGATCATCTGGAGGCAAGGCTTGATAGGCTTCCCACTTTTCTTGGCGCTCTTGTGCGGAAACCTGGCGGGTTTGCTGAAAGCGCAAACGGGCTTCTCCACGCGCTTTGGGGGGCAGCTTGGCCCATTGCGTCATGCGATCTTGAACGCGAGCTTGTTCTTGTGGTGTCAGTTGCGGGTAGCGACTGGCCACATTGATCCATTTGTCTTTGCTGCTGGGCTCCAGGCTGCTCCATTGACCAGCCAGGGGACGCAGCACAGCTTGTTGCTGCGGTGTCAGGTTCGCCCAGTTTGGGTTGGTGCTGGAGTCAATCACGCTGACGGCAGGCGCATGCGCCGCACCGGCGGCCCAACTGGGCGCAAAGGGTGCGGTGCTGGCCAAGGCCAAGCAACAGGCAGAGAGAAACTTCACAAGATGCATCAGGTCGTCTCGTGAGCGTCTTCGGTCTCGGGGGCGATTTCAGGGGCGGCTTCTTCGGCCTCTGGGATCACGGCGTCCGCACCATCGTTGGATCGGAGGTATTCTTCGAAACCTGGGTCCGCGTAGGCGGAGGGGGGCAGGTCATCTGTCAGCAAAGCCATGTCCACTTCAGTGGCGGCTTCGAGTTGTTCAAGTCGATACCAGGTTGAAATGCCCCACAGCCCAGCTACCAGTGCGACAACGGGCAGGGCAGTGGCCAAGCGCCAGCCCCAGCTCAACGGGGCCTCATCCATGCGGCGACCATGACCCGTGGCGCGCGCGATCGCGCGAGTCCAGCCGGTCAAGTTGGCCGTTCCTGCGCTGCCCGACGTGCCCGCTATCTGCAAGCCCACAACCGCCTGCGACACCCGTACAGGCGCCGTCGCTTGAGCCTGCGCGGTTTTGACCATGGCCACAGATTGCATGCGCGCAACCCGCAGCCGTTCTGTGATGTCATGTGGCAAGCGTTGGGAGCCCGCCTCGAGATGCGCGCCGACACGCAGGGCAAAACGAGCCTCGAGGGCTTCGCGTTGCGCCGCGTTCAGCGGATGACGGGGTTCGTTTTTCACAATGTGATACCGCGAGAGTGAAGGGCTTTGGACAAAGCCTGTACAGCACGAGAGCAGTGTGTTTTCACGCTGCCTTCGGAACATCCCATGGCTGCGGCGGTTTCCGCCACATCCAATTCTTCCCAGTAACGCAGCAGGAAGGCTTCCCGTTGACGTGCTGGTAAATTTTGTATCTCTGATTCAATGGCCGCCAGTATTTCGGTACGACTGGCGCCTTCTTCAGCGCCTTCGGTGGCCGGTTCATCCACCTTCAAGGCTGCCAACAGGTCAAAGTCCCCATCGTCATCGCCGACGTTCGCTTCAATGTCTCCGATGTTCTGAAACACCGCATTGCGCACTTTCTGACGACGGAACCAGTCCAGCGTGGCGTTGGACAGGATGCGTTGAAACAGCATGGGCCATTCGCTGGAAGGGCGATCGGCGTAGCTGTTGCACAGTCGGATCATCGAGTCCTGAATAATGTCCAGCGCAGCGTCCGGGTCCCGGACAGCGTAAACCGTGCGTTTGAACGCACGGCGCTCAACGCTTTTCAGAAACTCATTGAGTTCTTCTTCGGTGGACGGACTGGGCAACGGGGTCAAAAGGGCGCCTTGAGGCTAAAACGACGACAAGAGAGTGCGGCGGATTATGCAACGACCGCGCTTGTGTGGGGGTTACGAACGGTTTTGTATTGGCGTCACCCCCAATGAGTGTGATAATCGCAGTCTTTGCGCCAATTCCGATCTGGGCTGGGGCTAGCGTCCAACAGACGCCAGGTTCAGTCCGCGCACGTTCCAAATCCGCCTCAAAAGGGCGAGCACGCTGGCAATCCGTTGCCGCAGTGCTGCTGTCGCAGTCGCTTGACTGTGGTGGTGTAGAGGGGCACCGATCATTTTTCGTTAGAGAAATCTCGAAAGGTTTTTTTCATGGACATGTCCAATCCCACCACGCCCGAAGTCCTCAACGGCTCTGACATCCTCGTTCGCTGCTTGCAAGCCGAAGGTGTCAAGTACATGTGGGGCTATCCCGGCGGCGCTGTTCTCTATATTTACGACGCCCTGTACAAGCAGGACACCATCGAGCACGTTCTGGTTCGCCACGAACAAGCTGCTGTGCACGCCGCTGACGGCTATGCACGCGCCACCGGCGACGTCGGTGTGGCTCTGGTGACTTCCGGCCCTGGCGTGACCAATGCCATCACGGGCATTGCCACTGCGTACATGGATTCGATCCCCATGGTGATCGTGACCGGTCAGGTGCCTACGCCTGCCATCGGCCTGGATGCCTTCCAGGAATGCGACACCGTCGGTATCACCCGTCCGATCGTCAAACACAACTTCCTGGTCAAGGATGTGGCTGATCTGGCCATGACCATGAAGAAGGCCTTCCACATCGCCCGCACCGGCCGTCCTGGCCCGGTCGTGGTCGATATCCCGAAGGACGTTTCACTCAAGACCACAGCATTCAAATACCCTGAGTCTGTGGAAATGCGTTCGTACAACCCTGTTCGCAAGGGCCACGGCGGTCAAATCCGCAAGGCTGTGCAACTGTTGTTGGCCGCCAAGCGCCCCTACATCTACACCGGCGGCGGTGTGATTCTGGGTGAAGCGTCCGCTGAACTGCGTGAATTGGTCAACTTGTTGGGCTATCCCAGCACCAGCACTCTGATGGGCCTGGGCGCTATTCCCGCGTCTGACAAGACCTTCCTGGGTATGTTGGGCATGCACGGCACGTATGAGGCCAACATGACCATGCAGAACGCCGACGTGGTGATCGCCGTGGGCGCCCGC
>JBDKHX010000007.1:0-12231 GCA_039797415.1 Pseudomonadota bacterium
TTCCTATGTTGATGAAACTTGGGGCATTGCTCGGAGACAAGCGACCCGCTTTGGTGATGGATTTACCATCTGAAAAATGGTTATGGCGCTCAGACGAAGCGTCAAAGGCGCTAACTCTGAAGCCCATTTCTTTGAATGCTTTCGAGTCTCGACCAGATCCGCAACCTGCATCCAGAATGTGCCCACGCGGTGTAACGTGCTTGATGAAGCGCTCGTATAACGGCGCCATATCAACATATGCGGTGGTCTGAAAAAACGCTTCGGCGTTTCGGTTGTAGTAATCAAGCGTTTGCGTCATGGTGGCGCCGGGTTGAATTTCAGACTGACTTTTGGTTTGCGATCCCCTGGCGTACTCTTCCACTCGGCATACGCGTAAAGGCGAGAAATCCCATCCTCGTCGTCATCGCTCACAGCATGGTGGCAACAACTCAAGCTTGCTGCCATGGTAGATGTTCACTGCCCATGTCCTCTCCGCATCGCGGTCCCAGATTGGTCGAGCGTAAAACAATTCGGTGACAGCGAGAACCTGTCCAGATCAGCTTGTTCTCAATGCCCATGAATAGGCCAAGCCACATTTGTATTACCGGACAAATGACTGAAATTGCCCGATTGTCTTGTTGCTGAATCCAGACATCCGTGCCATTTGAATGGCGCAAGGCCATTCAAATATCTATTCAATCATTATGTCCGCTCAGTTCGACTTTCTCCGACGCTGGATGCCGCATACAAACGCCAGCCCCACACCCAACATGGCCAGGCTGGATGGTTCAGGCACAGCCGCTGCAACGGTTGGCTCGGCGTACACGAAGTCATCCATGGCAACCAGGTCACCCGCACCGCGGCCCAATACGCCATTGCTGGCGATGGTGGCCAGGCCTGAAGTCAAGCGCACGCGGCTGATCAAGTCGCCCCCTGTCGAGATGGCACCTAAAAAGCTGAAGCCCTTGTTGCCGCTGACCATGGCGTCTTGTTGATAAATCAGTGTGCCCTTGGCATCAAAGAACTCCATCTTGGTCTGACCGTAGTCTTCTACGCCAGTGAAGATGGCACCAAAGGCGCGTGTTGCGGCCACGTCTGAGGTGCCCGGCACGAAGAAGGTCACGTCGGTGATGTTGCTGTTGATGGCGGTGAACAAACGTTGTGGGCTGAAGGCTTGCAGCGAGTCTTCAAAACCAAACAGGGTGGCAACGGCTTGCCCTGCATTGGCGCTGACCATGAAGCCATCACCCGGTGTTGAAAACACAGCGCCACGTGGTGAGTTCACGTTGAAGAAGTTGTTGGGCAACAAGGCTGAATCGGCGCGGGCGTTGGGCACCCCATCCCAATTGATTTCGCGTCGCACACCGCCAAATGAGCCATTGGCGCCTGCGGTGCTGCCGCCACCAACAGCGTCGCGAAACGCATCGCGCGTGGTGGTGATGGATGCGGCCGTCATGCCCGCTGATTCATAAGTCGAAAAGCCCGATGTGGCTGCCGATGCGGCCACGCTCAACAGACTCAATGCGATGCCTGCAACCTGCTTGTATGAATGGGTGTTCATAAGATGTTCTCGTCTTTCGTTGGGTTAGATGTGCCTCCACTGGGCACATCTACAAAACGAGAACAACACCGATTTGGATGCAGGCTTGATCGATTTATTTTTGAGCGGTGGCTGTCACTTTTTGGGTGGCTGCCAAACCTTGCCGCACAAGCCTCGGTACACAAATGCACCGTTAGGTTGTACGGGTGTAGCGCCTTGCACCTCGATCGACACGGCCAGCTCATGCGCATCTTTGAACACCGCTTCAGCTGGCTCAGTCAAGGCCACGCTCACAAAATGTGTGGCTGCCAGATCAGGGATAGGTGCCACGGCGCGCACGGTGCCTGCTTTGTCGATCTGCCAAAGGTAGAACACGTGACCACTGTTGAACACCATTTTGATCAAAACGGCTAAGGCCTTGAATCAGCTTGGCATCGGCGCTGGCCTCAGCCACATAAGCTGGCCAGGCCTGCAAGCAACCACCAGCGCAGTTGCTCTTGTTGGTCTGGTCTTTGTCAAAGGTGTAGAGCGTGCGGCCAGCCGCATCGGTCAAGACACCATCCTTCAAGACAGGTTGTGCCTGCACCCCAGAAGTGATCAAGGTCAGCAAGGCCAAAGCTGCTGCACGTTGGGCAAAAGAGTTCATCGACATGTTGGTTCTCCTGGTCTGAGGGGTTAAGAGCAGCTTCAAAAGTTGCCGCCTGCCCTCAGAACGAAGCAGATGCCGATTTGGATGCAGAGATGCAAAAATTATTTGCAGCTCAAGGTGAGCAAGGTACTTGCAACACCAGCTTGTGCTCAGCCACCAACTGCCCAACTCGATGACGTAGAACCACTTCTTTATGAGGGGTCAGGCCAGGCCTCTTGATCGACGCATAGGCCTGTTTGTCTCAGCGCAGGCAGTAAAACGGTATCAGCGTAAGCACACCCGGTTAGGCCGGGTGTAACTTGCCCCTCTTTGCCTGCAGAAGCTGGATGGTGTCCTCCTGAATTTTGCAGTAAGGACAACAGCGCAGAATATCCAGGACGCCATGCGCGAGAGTTGGGGAAAATTTGACGAAGATGGAAAAGAATCTGCATTCCCGCAGGATCCAGGTCACCATAAAAGCTAACGATCGTGGTTTCCTGCGCAGCAGGAGCGCGTGCATATAGCCAGTCTCTGAATACACAGGGACCCGTATCGCTTGCTGAATCCCTCCAGTAGAGCGCGCTGCCAAAGGGGGTGCGCAAACGCCTGGCCGTGCTTTTGAACCCTGAGGCGTACACCAGTGCTGCTCTGGCCCAAGCGTCCTGACGCCGATCCGCCATGGATTCAAATGTCACCAGGTTTTCGATAAAAAGCACCTCACATGAGCTGGCCCCTGATTGAATCTGGGCCCAATCTGACGGCAAGCTGACCAGCATCTGAACAGGGGCTTCCAGGAATTGCTCACCATGAGCGCCCAGCAGGCGCAGCAACTCCTCTCGACTGTCCAGCACCTTGCTATGGCCCTTGAAAAACTTGGCAGACAGTTGCCGCAAGTAGCCTGATTGCCCCGAGCGACATGCTGCTGCAAGCTGATTGAGCGTGTGTGCACACTCGGCATGATCCAGGCCTTGAAACCATGGAAGAGGATTGCGCAGCAGATATGCGAGCAAGGCAGGTGCATCCGGCACGTTCAGCACACCAGGCAAGCCAAGCTGCTGAACCAACTCCCAGCTCCACTTCGGGCCTTTTGGTTGATGACCCGACCACAAAGCCAAGGCGCCTCCATCGTTCAGCACCAGCTTAGGCTCTTGATCAGCCAAGGTCTGAAACGCCTGAGGTTTTTTAGTTCCCAGGGTGACCCAGCCGGTGTGTGCCAGTGACAGCAAAAGCGCTTCGATGCTGGCTAGGCTGTCTGGTGTCTGCGTGGCGTGCAGTTCTGGCAGCACTTTGGCATCCAGCTTCAAGGTGACGGCGCGCTGGCCTTGGCTGCGATCGGCCTTGTCGAGCAGTGCGTGGGCCAGCCTGATCAACAGTGGGTGAAGCGCAGGCGTGTTCATGGCTTGGCCTCAAAGGCTTGCCGCGCCTGCTCACGTGCGGCCTGGGCGTGATCGGCCCACAGTTGGGCCAAGGCGTGGCGCTTGAAGTCCTTTTCTTGCACTTCGCTTAGGTAGACCGTCTGGCCGTTGGCCTGGGCCTCCAGCTTCGAGAAGGTGTATTCCTTGTCGAACTCAGGCTTGATGGCGCCTGACTTGGACGTGGGCATGGCCACGATCAGCTGCAGGCCCATGTTCTGCGACAGGAAGCGCAGCACCGCACGTGAACGGCTTTCGTCCATCTTGGAGAAGGCCTCGTCGGACAGCATCACGCGCAGGGCGGGTGCTTTGGCATCGCGGCCGAAGTGCCCCAGCGCATGGGCCAGCACAGCAGCGCGGATCACGTAGAAAGGCGTTTCCAGCTCGCCGCCCGAGCCCGTGCCCCAGGTGGACAGCGGCGTGGCGTGGCCGCCCACGATGCGGTGGATGTCGTAGCGGCGGTAGTTACGGTAGTCGGCCAGCTCTTTGAGCGTGCGCTCGGCGGCAACCTGGTCTTGCGACAACAGCAGGCGTTTGATTTCTTGGGCTGTGGCGCGCTGGCTCTCGGAGAGTTGGGGCGCGTCGAAGATGGCGCCCTTGTCCTTGTCGAGCTGATCGACCACGGTGTCCAGCGCTTCGAAGAAGTCGTAGAAGGCCTTGAAGCGCGGTACCCAGTCTTGCACCACGTCGTAGGTGTCCAAGCCGAACTGGATGGCCTTGAGCTCGCTGCTGAGTTTGCGCAAGGTGGCGGAGCCATCCTTGACATCGCGGCGCACCTGAAAGCAGAAGTCGCTGGTGAAGACGTGGTTGAAGTTGACCTCGGCTTTTTCCAGTCGGGCCACGTTGTCGGCCAGGCCGATGCTGTCTTGCCGCCTTATCTGATCGCGGGCTGCGTGTTGCACACCCTGTGCCGATTGCAGCACGGCCTCCATCTGGTCCACCATGCGGGGTGGTTCGGTCCAGGTGAAGCGCTCGTCATCGGTGCGCGCACCTGCAAGGTAGGTGCCGATGTGGTTGCGCAGCGTTTTGAGCCGGTCCGGCAGGTTGTCAGTGGTGTTGTTCACCCAGTTGGCCAGGGTGCTGGTGGTGGGCTCTTCCGCATCGCCAAGCTCCTGGGCTTCGGTCTGCAAATGCAACTCGGTGGCGATGCCTGAGGCCACGGCGGCAAAGCGGCTGATCCAGACGCTGGCGTTGGTGATGTCCAGGGCGAGCGTGGGCAGCCGGGCGTCCAGATCAGCCAGTCGCTTGGTGGCTTGCGCAAGGTCCTTGTTTTGAACGCCCACCTTTTGCTGCTCTTCGTCCCATTCCTTGGCGCAGACATCCATGGCCTCTTGCAGGCCTGTTTTGCGTGCCATCAGTCCATCGATGCTGGAGGTGTCCAGGCGGCTCAAGTCGAGCATGACCTCAACGTGCAGCAGGCGTGTGGACAAGGCTTCGCCCAGCGCCTGGCTCAAAGAGTCGGCACCCAGACGCTGAAACCAGCCCATGACCGTGAGCAAGGATCGGTCAAGGTTGGCCAGTTGGTTCAGCTCGGGCACCAGCGCATCAAGCCGTTGGCTGACCCAGGCCAGGCGCTTTTGGCGGCTTTCCAGGCCGAAGGCCAGTTCATGCTCGCTGGCCAGGCAGGCAAACATGCCGTAGGCACGGCTGCCTAGTCCTTGCTGCATCAGGCCTTGAGGTGTCTTGCGCAACTCGGCTTCGGTGGCGACCTTGACGACACGCCGGTACAGCGCCATCAGATAGGCCTTGGCCACAGGGTGCTGGCAGTCCAGCTCATGAAGGATGGCTTGCGGTGGGAGGCTGGCGTCTCGCGTGTCGTCGATCGCCTTGCTGCCTTGCACGATCTTGGGGGAGCGGCGTGCAAAGTGGCGCTTGATCAGCTTGATGGCGTCTTCTTCGTGCTCGGGCTCCACGATGATGGCGAAGCGGTCACGGCCCATATAGCCCTCGATGGCGGCCTGCCAGGTACCGCCAGGCTTAGGCTCGATCAGCGCGGCCAGCATCTTGGCCCGGGCCTTAGGTAGTTCGTCGTCCAGCAGGGTCAGCGCCTGCTGAATGTCGGTGGGCGCAGGTGAGCGCCCGCTGAGCAACAGCTTGTGTTCTGCGCGCAGGGATTCCTGTTCTTCCTTGAGCAAGCGCTGTTGTTGTAGCAGGTGGCTGCGGGCATCGATCAAGGCATTCATGACCGATTGGTCCGAACCAGAAAGCGCTGCTTCCAGGGATGTGAGCGCCTGGTCGAGTGGTTCCAATTCAAAAGCGGCCAGGTCATCATCCAGGCGCGCTGCGGCGACCAAGGGCGCACGTGCTGGACCCCAGAGCTTGTGGGCCAACTGGGCGGCAGGATGAAGCCGGGTCACGGCAGCCTGCAGATCGGGCAAGGCCGATACATCCAGGGCGAGCAATTGCGTGACATGGGTTAGCACTTCGTCCATCTGCTGTGCAGCCTGTTGAACCCGGATCCACTCCTTATGGAACTGCTGGGCCAAATGGGCTGCGCGGGCATCCAGGCGTTGTTTTTCCTGGTTCACGGCACTGAGGTTCAGATCGCCCTGCACCACAGCCAGTTCGATGTCCAGCCTCTGGCGTTGCAGGGTGATGGTCTCAAGGCGTTCCAGGGATTCACCAGCTTGCCGCAGCAGGCGTTGCTGTTGATTGAAGACGCTGCCACGTTCGCCTTCGCACTCGCGTTGCAGGCGCTTGGCGTGGGCGTTGAGCGCGATGACGTGCTTGCGCAGCACAGCGATGACATCCGAGGCAGCATCATCGACCAGCTTCAGGCGATCGATGTTGAGTTTGAGGCGCTCGGCATCGGCCTTGAGGCGAGCGATCTCCTGCATCAACTGCCGCAGCTTGCCCACCTCTTGCGAGAAGTCTTTCTCGTCGAGGATCTCGTCACGCACGAGGTCATTGACGTTGCCGATTTCCCGGTAGGCCATGGCCTTGACGATGGCCCGTCCGCAGCGCGTGGCATCGGCCTCAGGCACGAATTTTTTGCCCATCAGGAAGCCATAGAGATGCTGCAGGTAGCTGTCCTTGCCTTCGTAGCGGGTGATCTGGTCTGGCGTCAGCCCCAATCGAAGCTGCAACTGGGGCAGCACCTCCTTGAGACTCAAGGGACGCGGTGCCGAGGCGCTGTTGGCCGTAGCCAGCAGGTGCTCAATGGAAACGGCTGCGCGCACCAGGTAGAACATGGGGCGACCGCCTTCGGCTCGACCCGCATCGACGTGGGCATCCATACCTAACAGCGCGGTGAAACCTTCCGTGGACTCTCTTTCTGAAGGCTCGAACACCAGGCCCACGTAGCTGGTGCAGCGCGTGCGCAGGAACACATCGCCACCGCATTGGCCCAAGGCATAGGCCGCCAACGTTCGTGGCTCCTTGCCGCCACGACGGCTCTGCGTGGATTCGTTCTGGCCTGCGTTGAAGTGGAAGACGCCCTGGCGTGCCGCGGTGAGCACGGCTTGCATGGCATCGAGCAGGGTGGACTTGCCGGAGCCTGATTCGCCGGTCAACAGCGTGGCATCGGCCAGTGGCCAATCGCGGTGGTCGATGGTGCCCCAGTTCAGGGTGATCAGCCGGGTGATGCGCATGTCAGGGGGCTCCCGTCTGGTTTTGTGCTGTGGCTTGGCGCGCCTGCATCATGCGCAACACGTCTTGCAGTGCTTCATCGCTCACGAAGGACATCACGGGGCGCAGCACGCTGACCAAGGTCTCCATCTGGCCCAGGCCATCGGCATCTTTGAAACGAATCAGCCTGAGCTTGCGCAACTCGCGCAAGAGCTGGCCGCGCTCGGCCATGGACGAGGGCAAGGTCATGCCCACCAGGGACACCAGTGTCTGCGAGAGTTCTTCCAGGCTGATGGCGAGCTCCTGGTTGACGAGTTCGCGTTTGCCGGTGAGGGCTTCGGTGTAGAGAAAGCGCAAACCCAGTGCAGCGGCCACGACATCGCGTGACAGCCGTGCGCGCAAACGCTTGACGCCCTCTTCGTCTTCTTCATCATCGCCCGGCGGGTACAGGCGAAAGAGGTTGGCATCGACATCATGGGTGAGGGCAAAGCCGAGCACGTCGAACCATTCGCGCAGCAGTTCTTCCACCATGGAGGCGTCGTCATACAGCGCTTGTTCGGGCCGCGAGTACTCGCGCCAGATGATCCCGCTGGCCATCAGGCGGTTGCACAGCTCGGCGAAGCGTTTGCGTGAAACGGCTCCGCTGGTGCGTTCAGCCAGGCGTGCATCCAGCAGGGTATGAAAAGAAGTCGGCAAGCTCATGGTTCCTGGCGTTTCAATTCGAAGTCATCGGCCACGAACACGGGCGTCTCAAATTTGGTGGGCAGTTTGTGGGCGCGCCAGTTGGCCTTGCCTTGTGCAGATCGCACGGCACCGACGGCATGCAGCGCGGTCAAGGCATCTGGCGCATCGATGACGGACAGCTCGGACAAGCGCAAAGGGCGATCCAGGCCGCGAGAGCTCAACAAGCTGTTCAACTGCGCGAGCAAGCGATCTTCGCTGATGACGAAGGCCTCGGCCTCTGCGCGTCGCATGGCGGCTTCCAGTCGGCTGTGGGGCAGGATCTGCCAGTCGGTGGTGCTGCCTTCAACTTCTTGTCGATCCCTTTGCGTCCACCGCAGTCCGCTGGTGGGCAAGCGGATCTCGGTGGTTGACAGGCGCCGCGCCAGGGCATTGAGCCAGGCATCGCGTTCAACAGGGGCGCTGCCTTTGATCCCGGCCAGTGTGCGCCCCATGGGCGACTCGGCACCGTAGTCCAGCGACAGCGCCTGGCGCAGCAAGCTGGTGAAGCGCCGCACATAGTTGTGCATCTCACTGCGCAGCATCGGCAGCTTGACCTGGCAGGCAGTGTCGATCAGGTCTTCAATGCGTCGGCATAGCCACAGGGTGGCGCTGCGGCCTTCAAGCACGCCCTCCAGCCAGGTTGCGCGCTGACGCAGGGCGCTGTCGATGATGAGGCGTTGCGCTTCAGGCCAGGCGCGCACCATGTCCAGCAGCTCGATGATCTGGCTGCGGTGACGATCGACGGAGTCGGCCACCAGCCGAGATGACATCTCTTTGCCAAAGCGACGCTCCAGGAAGTCGTTGAATTCGTCCCAGGCCAGCTTTTGCGTCAAAGCCTCCCGCGTGAGTGTTTGCATCAAGAGCCGAAAGTATTCGATGTCTTCCTGCAGGTCCTGAACCACGCGGCTGGCAAAGTCATAGGCATCCAGCAATTCATCTTCGTCCCGGCTTTCAAGAAAGGCTTGCAGGGCCTTGCGCGCTGAACGCATGTTGCGCTGGCGAGTCTTGTGCCTTGCGTTGTCCAGCTCGGCAAAGACTTCAGAGAACGCCTTACCGGCGCGTGTCAGCTTGAGCGTGGGCTGCAGGTTGATGGGGTCTTTGTAGTCTTCCAGCCAGCCGTGTTCCTTTAGGTCTCTGAGCAACTTCAAGGCGTAATCACGTTCTGCTTGGGGCTGGACGATGCCCGATGCGGCCACACTCTCCGGCAGTGCACCTGCGCGGTAGGCCGGTTGGGCAATCACCTGCTGGATGATGTCCAGCACCAGCTCACGCGTCAAGGCCTCGGCGTAGTCGGCATCGGGACCATGGACACGCTCATGCAATTGGCGCAAAACGGCGGCGCAGGCTTCTCTGTCCTGCCAATTCAGGGGTCTGAAGAAATGCTCGCGCGGGCCTTGAAAGAAGACAGTCGGCGCAGACACGATGCCTCCCGTAGTAGTCCGCCAATGTGGAATATTGAAAGCGGATGTTAAATGCAAGTGCCATACCTTGACATCCACCTGTTTGTGGCGTCTATTGCGCACGTCAACCATCGGGAGGTGGCTTTTGGCAAACACAGCAGATGCATTCTCGACATTCGTGCAATCGAAGCGTGCCAAGTTGAGGCTCATCGCATCCAGAACCTGTGGTGAATACACAGAGGGTGACGTGATGGGAGAGGCTTGGCTCATGGCCGAGCGCATTGGTCGCAAGCGTGGGTTCGATGTCGATTTTGGCAACGCGCATGACCAGCAAATCGTGCTGGCCTGGCTGTTCAATGAGTTGGTTCGTTATGCAGACAAGCAGACCCGGTACGCCGTTCGCTTGGACAAGGATTGGGATCAGGAAGACGCTGGGGCCGCAGTGGAGGCACTTTCGCGGTTTCTGGTTGCACCCGAGGAATTCGATCCAGCCGTCGCGCATGAGTTGGAACAAGAGCGCGAGGGGCGCATGGCCGTGATCAAACACAGCTATTCGCAGGCGGCCGCCTATTTGATCTTGCTGGATCGATTCACATGGGACATGGACGACTTGGCTGATCACCTCAAGGTGTTGACGAGAACTCTGCAAAGTCGTATCCAGCAATGTGCAGCCTGGATTCGCCAACAGCCGTCACTTTTTGATCGAATTTGTGTAATCGAACGGGATTTCGTTCCTTTGCTGGCAAAGCCAGCATTTGGAGCGCAGTTTGTCGCAGAATTGCCTTCTGGGCAACTTGTTTGGGCTGGGAGCGGATGGGAAGCCCCCTGCGCAAGCATGAAACCGCTTTGACTCAAGCGAGTGAAATTCGCCACCAACACGGCGGGGGGCAAAGAAGAAGATTGAAGTTCGAGATGGCGTACTGAAAGTCAATGGCCGCACATTGAACCGCCAGCGTATCAAGGCATTCGCCGACGAGATTGCCAGCGACTCGGACTTGGGTCTCGGTACGATGGCCTACTTTGCAGCTGAATGGACATGTGTAGAAAACACCCCAACATCAGGCGTGGAAACTTCCGAGTCTATTTGCATCTTGTGCAGCAATCTGCTTTCAGAACAACCTTGTCACGTTTGATAAGGTTACGTATCGCTATTCAATTGCGCAGTTTTTTCTTGGCAGCAGGTAGTTTCTTGGCTTCGGATGCCACTCTGCGTTCAATTTTCTTGATGTCTTCTGCAGGAGGCAAGGCTTCTGGTCTTATACCTCGCTGAATTAGCAGATCCCGAACATCTTTGTTGTTCTTGACGTGCTCATCGGCAATGCTGACCTCAGTCCGCAGTTCATCTCGCTTGATGTTGAAATTGGTGATTTCGTTCGCAAAGTCTTTCGCCTTGATCGTGATGGTCGGCAGAAAGTCAGCCAAAGGACGGTTGTCAGGTACGCCAAGTTTGGTCTTCATCATCTGAGTGGAATGGCCACCAAACAAGGCCACGTCGCCTTTGCTGCGTATACGCGCAAAGCTCATCTGATCGCCTACGCGTTCGTAGATGATCCCAGAGAGTTCTTTCTCAGAAGTCGACAGTTTTTTACGTGCGCTGAGACGTTCTACTTCAGCCAGGCGTTGCTCGATCAGCTCCTGCTTGCGTGTTTGAACGGCAAAGTAAGTTTGGGCAAAGGCGATGGCTTCTTTGCTGGGATCACCGTTCTGAGCGATTAGGTAGCAGGCATAGCGGGTCAGAGCGATGTCTTCGATCTCTCTGGACGAAATCAACGGCAGCTGAAAAAAGTCCCGTCGTCAAGACGGGATGGCTGGACGCTTACGGCCAACTCGGCATGGGTCAGGCCTTCCAGGTAGGCCAGCAAGATGGCTTGCCTGGGTTCGGCTTGCAGTTGCTCCAGGCAGTGTTTGAGGCACTGGCTGTCTTGCTCCATGGCGAGTTGCTCAAACAGGCCCGGCGCATCACTGGGGGCATCGTGGGTGTATTCATCGCCATCGTCAGACACCGCATGCATGGACACATCGGTGGGGCGCTTGCGTGCATGATCAATGGCTTTGTTACGCGTGATGACGCACAGCCAGCCCAGATTACGCGCGGCTGAGGCGTGGGGTTCCAGGGCCTTGTGCCACAGCCCTGCAAACACGTCCTGAACCACGTCTTCAGCCAAGGTCTGGTCCTGCACCACACGGTAAGCGGTGGCCAGAAGGAGTCCTGCCGTGAGGTCGTATAGCTTTTTGAAGGCATGCCTGTCGCCCAAGGCGACACGTGCCAACAGGGCTTCGACGTCTTGTGCAGGAATCATCTGACGATGTTAATGGACCAGCCTCTGATTCCAACAGAGGCCATGACCAAAGTCAGCTGGCTCAATAGCCGTAGCCGTAGCTCGAGGTAACGGGCGTAGAGCTAGTTACGGGCTTGGCCAAATGCCAGACACCGCCTTTGCCATCGCCATTGCGGTCTCCGGGTTTCGCATCGCCAGCGAAATAGTACAAGGGGCGGCCATTGACGGCCCATTGTTGAACGCCGTTTTGCTCAAATCGGCTGACACCGGCAATGGCAGGTGCATCGGCTCGTGGCTCCGCCACGTAGGCAGGCCAGGCTTGCAGGCACCCACCGGCGCAGTTGCTCTTGTTGGTCTGATCCTTGTCGAAGGTGTAGAGGGTGCGGCCTTCGGCATCAGTGAGCACGCCGTCTTTCAGAACCGGCTGCGCTTGAACACTGGCGGTGATCAGGGTGAACAGGGCGATGGCAATGGCGCGAGGTGCAGTGGCAAAGTTCGACATGGTGAGGCTCCGTTGAGAGGTTGAAAGTGGCACAAAAGGTGCCGCCTGTCTCTAGAACGGAGCAGATGCCGATTTGGATGCAGCCTGATCAAAAAAAACGTTTTAGACAGGCCTAGGGAAACAGTTCAGCAATGGTCAACGTCCAATCGAGTTGGACATCTCTTGCTGAGCTCGGTCCGCACGGTCCCTGGCCGGTTGCGC
>JBDKHX010000008.1:0-12070 GCA_039797415.1 Pseudomonadota bacterium
CGTCGATCAGCGGGCGCAGCAACTGGGCCACGCAGTCGTCCACCGCGTCTTGATGGTCCATGAGCGCATCCATGCTGCGCAGCAGGTGCTGATGCGTCACCTGGCTCAGGAATGGACCTGAGTTGCCGTCTCAGTCTTTTCGTCGTATTCCCAGATTTCCACGCCAGGCGGGATCAGGTGTGAGTGAGTACGAAGGTAGTAGCCGGACACCGCAGGCCCAGAATGCCCTGGAAGCACTGCGTGAGCGCACACCTGCGCTTGTATGGAAATCATCACGAGGCGAATATGCTGTGGATGATGCAGCCATGCACCGATGGTTTGACCAACGCGTTGCCGCCGGCACCTGCCCCCCCATCGATCAAGCAAACTGTGGGGCGTTTGGGCCAAACGTAACGGAAGGTGCAGGTCAGAGCTAGAGGTGCGGGCTTGACGAGCTCAGATTTCACTCATAGGATAGTAATAACTTACTATCCTTCTTATGAGTGCAAAACACCTTCCCGCGGACGAACGCCGAGCTGCCACAGTTGAGGCGGTGGTGAACTTAGCTGCGCACCACAACCCGAGTGAAATCACCACGACCTGGATCGCGCGGCAAATGGGTGTCACGCAAGGCGCGCTTTTCAAGCACTTCCCCACCAAGGAAGCCATCCTTGAGGCGGTGATGAGTTGGGTGGCCGAACGGCTACTGGCCCGAATTGATCAGTCGGCACAGGGCTGCGACTCGCCACTTGTCGCACTGGAAGCCATGTTCCTGGCTCATATTGCTTTTGTCTCGGAGCACCCAGGTGTGCCACGCATGTTGTTCGGAGAGTTGCAGCGACAGGGTGACACCTTGCCCAAAAAAATGGTGCAGACACTGATTCGCCAGTACCGAGAGAGGTTGCAACTTCTGCTGGAGCAAGGCAAAGCATCAGGCGAATTGGATGCTCAGCTGGACGTCGACGCGGCTGCCGTCCTCTTCATTGGATCCATTCAGGGTTTGGTGATGCAGTCGCTGATTGCTGGTGATGTGACGCGTCTGCGAGATGACGCGCCAGGCGTCTGGTTCATCTACCGTCGCGGTATCAAAGGCTTGAAATGACATTCCCTCGTTACCAACGTCGCACTGTTGCGGTTGTTGCGGTGCTGCTCCCCATTTTGCTTTTGTTTGGGTATGTCGCCATACGTTCGGGCCCGATGGCACCAGTTGCGGTCACCCTGACCACAGTCGAGCAGTTTCAAGTCGCGCCAGCCTTGTCTGGCATGGGAACCGTACAAGCCCGGTTTACACAAAAGATCGGTCCAACGGCGGCAGGCCGGCTGTTGCGACTGGACGTGCATGTCGGTGATGTTGTCCACGCAGGTCAAGTGGTGGGCGAGATGGATGCGGTGGACCTGACCGAACGAATCAACGCTCAGTTGGCCGCAATCCAAAGCGCCCAGGTCGCCATACGGCAAGCAGAAGCCAAGCGCGCCTTTGCCCAGGTCCAGGCTCAACGCTACGAACAATTGCTGCCCGCACATGCCGCGACGGAGGAGTACGTTGCCTCCAAGCAGCAAGACCTCCTGATCGCTCAGAATGCGTTGACTTCAGCCCGTGGAGATGAACGCCGATTGCAGGCCGATCTGCGGGCCTTGCAGGTGCAACGTGCCAACCTGAAGCTCGTCACCCCTGTACCCGGCATCGTTGCCTCGCGTCAGTCTGATCCAGGCTCCACCGTTGTGGCTGGGCAGTCTGTCATCGAGGTGTTCGATCCTGCCACGATGTGGATCGACGTGCGTTTCGATCAAGTCAACGCAGAGGGACTGGCGCCCGGCTTGCCTGCCAAGGTGGCGCTCCGCTCTCACCCCAATCAGGAAGTCGAAGCGAGGGTGCTACGCATTGAGCCTCGCGCAGACGCCGTGACCGAAGAGACCTTGGCCAAGGTGGTTTTGACCACCCCATCAAAGCAACCACCCCCATTAGGCGAGTTGGCTGAAGTCACCGTCCGGCTGTCGCCACTGCCCGCCTCTCCTGTCATTGCCAGCGCCGCTATCCGCACGGTCGATGGACACCGGGGGGTGTGGAAACTTGTGGGCGAGGACCTCATCTTCACGCCCGTCACCTTGGGCCGATCGGACCTTGATGGTCGCGTTCAGGTGAGGAAGGGCTTGGTTGCTGGCGACCGCGTCGTTCTCTACAGCGAAAAGGTGCTGACCACACGAAGCAACATACACATCGTCGACCGCATTGCCGGGTGGGCACCATGATCAGCCTGGCTGGGCGGGATATCCTGCATGCCTGGGGAAAGTTCGTCTTCACCGGCATCGGTCTGGGCCTGCTGATTGGCGTGACGCTGACCATGGCTGGTGTGTACCGCGGCATGGTCGACGATGGGAAAGTGCTGCTCGATAACAGCGGTGCCGACATGTGGGTTGTTCAACAGGATACGCTGGGGCCGTATGCCGAATCATCGAGCATTCCGGATGACTTGTGGCGCAGCATCCGCACCATGCCTGGTGTGGCGCAAGCGGCCAATGTGACCTATCTGACGATGCAGGTTGACAAGGGGAATCAGGACTTGCGCGCCATGGTGGTCGGCGTCATGGCGGGTGAACCAGGCACACCAGGATGGCCGCCACAGTTGATTGCCGGTCGGCACATCACACGAAGTCACTACGAGGCGGTTGCCGATGTTGCCTCTGGCGCACAACTGGGCGACCGTTTGAAGATCCGTCGCAATCATTACACCGTCGTGGGTTTGACCCGACGCATGGTGTCATCCAGCGGCGACCCGATGGTCTTCATTCCTTTGAAAGACGCACAAGAGGCTCAATTCCTGAAGGACAACGATGCCATCCTGATGCAGCGACGACGTACCGAGATCAATCCAGCTTTCAACAGCCCCAACGTGCCAGGGCTGCTTGACGCGGTGATCGACTCTCAAACTCGAAACAATTCGGTCAACGCCGTTTTGGTTCGCCTCCAACCAGGCGCCTCACCCGAAGAGGTTGCGGAACCCATTCGTCGTTGGAAGCGGCTGACGGTGTATGCACGCACGCAGATGGAAGGCATTCTTGTGGGAAAGCTGATTGCCACCTCAGCCAAACAAATCGCGATGTTTCTGGTGATCCTTTCAATGGTGAGCGCAGCAATCGTCGCTTTCATCATCTACACACTGACGATGGACAAGATCCGAGAAATCGCCGTGTTGAAGCTCATTGGAACGCGCAATCGAACCATTGCCGCGATGATCCTTCAACAAGCACTGGTGTTGGGTGTGATTGGCTTTGTGGTGGGCAAGATCACCGCTACGTTTGCCGCCCCCATGTTTCCCAAGTATGTCTTGCTGCTCCCTGGTGATTCGGCTGTCGGCTTCATGGTCGTGTTGGGGATCTGCATGGTGGCCAGCCTCGTGTCGATTCGCATGGCCCTGCGTGTTGACCCAGCAGAAGCGATCGGAGGCTGAGCATGTCAGGCAAGGGAATTCGCATCGAAGGGTTAAGCAAGTCCTACGGTGAAGGAGACACGGCCGTCATGGCCTTGAAGGAAGTGAACATGAGCGTGGAGCCCGGCGAAGTGGTGGGCCTCATCGGCCCTTCTGGCTCGGGTAAAAGCACATTGCTCAAATGCCTGGGTGCCGTGATCGACCCGAGTGCCGGGCGCATGCAATTGGGTGACGAGGTGATCTTCGACAACGGTTGGAAGGTGCCGGACTTGCGTGCCTTGCGCCGCGACAAAATTGGTTTTGTCTTCCAGGCGCCTTACCTGATTCCATTTCTGAATGTGACCGACAACGTGGCTCTCCTTCCCATGCTGGCTGGGATGCCCAATGAGCAAGCAAGGCAGCAGGCACTGGACTTGTTAACGGCACTCGACGTGCACCACCGCGCGAAGGCCATGCCCTCTCAGTTGTCAGGTGGTGAGCAACAGCGCGTGGCGATCGCTAGAGGCCTGGTTAACCATCCACCGGTAATTCTTGCCGACGAGCCGACCGCTCCCTTGGATTCTGTGAGGGCGATGTCCGTGGTACGCATTCTGCGTGACATGGCACAGCGTTTTGAAGCTGCGATCATTGTGGTGACACACGACGAAAAGATCATCCCCACCTTCAAGCGGATCTACCAAATTCGCGACGGTGTAACGCAAGAGGTTGAAGGCGAGGGGCGACCGCCAGCATGAATCCAGGAAGGAATGGATGGTACGAGATTGAGCCCCAAGGCAAGTCGAGGTCTGACCTCCTTAGCCAAGTCTGTGAGCGGGATCGGACAATCATCGACGCGTCCGGAACCTCGGTCCAACCCTAATTCTTAATTGCATGTAGCCCCAAACAGCCTAGGGCGGTTACACACGTATTTGAGCTAGCAACCCTCGCATGAACACGACAAGCCGTCGGCTCACGAGAACGGATGATCAGACTCGAATTAGACAAGCGCATCAAATCAGTTCGATACTTTGATTTGCGAGTACGCCCGCTTAACAGCAAGAAGTTCGATACATTGCCTCCCAGTTCGATACTTTGTTTTCAGCCTCATCCCAGCCATGTTCCAACGCCTCACCATCCCCGTCACTGCTTTTGAACAAAACTGCTCCCTGGTTTGGTGTGATGAAACGGGCAACGCCGCGTTGATTGACCCAGGTGGTGACATCCCCGTGCTGGAGCAAGCCATCCGCGAACGCGAGCTGGACCTCAAAGCCATCTGGTTGACGCACGCGCACATTGACCACGCCGGGGCCACCGGCACGCTGGCGCGCACGCACAGCTTGCCCATCGTGGGGCCGCACCCGGGTGATCAGTTCTGGATTGATGGGCTGCCCAAACAGTCGCAAATGTTTGGCTTTCCGCAGGCCGAGATGTTCACGCCCACGCAGTGGCTCAAAGATGGCGATGTGGTGCAAATTGGCCAGTGCAAGTTGCAGGTGCTGCATTGCCCCGGCCACACGCCCGGCCATGTGGTGTTTTTTGAGCCCACCACGCGCCACGCTTTTGTGGGCGATGTGCTGTTTGCGGGCAGCATTGGCCGCACCGACTTCCCAGGTGGCAACCACGCTGACTTGATCAACGCGATCAAGACCAAGCTGCTGCCTTTGGGTGATGACGTGACCTTCACCCCCGGTCACGGGCCAGAGAGCACGTTTGGCGAAGAGCGTTTGTCCAACCCCTACCTGTGAAGGTGACGCCGTGACTGGGGGTTGACGTGTGCATGCGTATGCACATATATTCTGTGCCATGCAGTGCTCACTTTCTCGCCAACAAGCCGTTGATATCGCCATGTCGATGTTCGACACGGCCTTTTTCAAGGCGCTGCAAGAGCCCGCTCGAATCGCGATCTTGCGACGTTTGTTATTGATTGGGCGCGCAGACATTGCCCTGATTGCACAAGGGCTTCCTCAAGAGCGCTCAGTGATCTCAAGGCATTTGCGAGTGCTTGAGGAGGCCGGCATCCTCAAGGCGACAAAGGAAGGGCGGCATCGTTACTTCGAGGTCAATGGGCAAGTTGTTTTGCGACAGCTTCAGGCGATGACATCACAAGTAGCACTTGTCATGCACGACTGTTGCCCAGGCTAATTTTTTACTGAATATGTGCATATATGCGCACATAACCACACACAACAAGGGAGCAATCAATGATTCACGTTGCATCTGGCGGCCTCCTCGATCGGCGCAGTTTTTTGCACCACGGTCTCGCCTTTTCGTCGGTCATCAGCACGGGCTCGGTGATGGCAGGCACGCCTGCCAGTGCGCCCAACAACCCTGAACAGATTGCGCCGTGGATGCGCCAAGCTGGCGCCATCGACGTGCCATATGGCACGCCTGGTGCTGCAGAACAGCATGTTGTGAAGACCGCCACCGTGCGTGCGCCCCAAGAAGCCATATTCAACATGTGGCACACCCCACTTCAACACCTGCGGGGAACGATCACACCAAATGGCTTGCATTTCGGTGTTCATCACAATGGCATTCCGGCCATCGACCCAGCGCAGCACAGGCTGATGATTCATGGTTTGGTCAACAAGCCTGTGCAATTCGATCTGGAGCAGCTGATGCGTTTTCCGATGGAAAGCCGCATCACTTTTTTGGAGTGCTCAGGCAACACCGCACCCAACGCCCTGTCACCGTTTGCGCGAGATGAGTCTTGTCAAGACTTGTTCGGGCAAGCGTCTTGCACAGAGTGGACGGGCATCCCCATGCGTCTGATATTGCAACAGGCAGGCGTCAAGGCAAAGGCCACTTGGTGCGTAGCCGAAGGCGCAGATGGCGGATCGCATACGCGCAGCATCCCCATGAATCGCGTCATGGACGACGCCATGTTGGCGCTGTTCCAAAACGGTGAACGCATTCGCCCAGCTCAGGGCTACCCCATGCGCTTACTTGTGCCTGGCTGCGAAGGCAACATGAATGTCAAATGGTTGCATCGACTTGAACTGACAGATCAGCCGGCTTACAGCAAAGACGAGTCAGGCCTGTATAGCGAGGTTTTGGCCAATGGGCAGATCGAGCGGTTTACCTTTGTCATGGGTGTGAAATCGGTCATCACACATCCATCAGGCCAGCAACAACTCAGCACACCCAATGGCTATTACGAGATATCAGGGTTGGCCTGGTCTGGATCAGGCAAGGTGCGCCAAGTAGAGGTGTCTGCAGATGGCGGCAAAACCTGGGCACTGGCCAAGCTGCACGGCCCAGTCCTGGACAAATCATTCACCCGATTCAGCATCCCTTGGCATTGGTCCGGTCGCCCTGCCACGCTGATGAGCCGGGCCACAGATGATCGCGGGCATGTTCAACCCACCCGCGAGGTATGGAAAAAACGATATGCCGCGCACTCTTTCAACCACTACAACGCAATCCAGTGCTGGCACATCAATCGGCATGGCCGTGTGGAGAACGTGTATGCATAAGGGGCATCCATTTTTGCTGAGCTACTTGCTGCTGATGCCGGCCATGGCCAGTCAGCCAGTGCAGCCTACGCTTCCCCAGGGTACAGACCTGCCGGCCGCAGTAGAAAGGCAATACTCGATCACGGTCTACCCAGATGGGCGCAACTTGCCCCCAGGACGGGGAACGCCCGAGCAAGGGCGCATTCTGTTTGCAAACCAATGCGCGTTTTGCCATGGCAAGACGGGCATTGAGGGCCCGGCTGCGCGACTTGTCGGATCAGATGGATTTTGGAGCTGGCGAGAACCCCTTCGCCCCCTGCGCGTGCTCAAGTACCCCTTGCTGATCAACTCTGTGGGTGCGCAATGGCCTTATGCCACAACGATTTTTGACTACATACGCCGGGCCATGCCTCACCACGCCCCCAAAAGTCTCAAAGCAGATGAGGTCTATGCACTGACCGCGTACATTTTGCTGGCCAACGATTTGATTGAACCCGGCACACCGATGACTGCGTTGTCGCTTCCATCGGTTGTCATGCCCGGTAGAGCAAGGGGGGCGCCCCCCCATCTGGAACGCAATCAGGCGCCTACGCCCCAATAGATCAGATGGCGATAGGGGTCGCTGTTGTAGACCGCGCCTGATCGCTTGGGCATGTCAAAGCGCTGGGTGGGTTTGGCTGCGCGGTCATACAAAGGCATCACCTTGGGCAGGCTGGCCTGGATTTCTTGAATCCGGCTGCTACCCGAGGGGTGGGTGGACATCCACTGCGGTGGCGCGCCCTTGGATGCGGCAGACATTTTTTGCCACAGGCTGACGCCTGCACGGGGGTCGTAGCCGGCACGAGCGGCCAATTCCATCCCCACCAGGTCGGCTTCAGATTCGTTTTCTCGGCTGAACTTCAAGGTCAACAACTGGCCGCCCATGTTCAACAGCGCATCGCCCGTGCTGCCCAAGCCCAACAGGCCCGAGATCAAGTTGGCGCCCAATTTGGTGGCCGATGTTTTGCCCATGCGTTCACGGGCATGTTCGCGCAAGGCGTGGGCAATTTCGTGGCCCATCACCATGGCCACTTCGTCATCCGTTAGCTGCAGTTGCTCCAAGATGCCGGTGTAAAAGGCAATTTTGCCGCCCGGCATGCAAAAGGCGTTCAACTCTTTGGAGTTGAGCACAATGACCTCCCACTGCCATTGCGTGGCGCGCTTGTTCCATTCCATGCTGTAGGGGATCAAGCGTTTGGCAATGGCACGCAGGCGCACCACTTGCGGGTGGTTGTCTGGCAGCAAGGCGCCTTTTTGGCGGGCATCTTGTCCCATTTGGGCATATTGCTGCTGGGCCGCTTGTTCCACCTGCTCGGCTGGCACCAAACGGGTCGCCCAAGACTGTTTGCCCACATCCACACCCTCACGGGCCCACGATGGCGCACAAGCCAGTGCAGACACCGACAAGACGAGAGCCAGGCTCAGGTTGGACAAACGCGAAGGAACACGTTGATTCATGATGTGAAAACAAACTCAGGTTGAACAGGGCGACAAACGAGCAAGGTCGTCATTCGCGCTCAAGCATACGACGAACGGACGGCAAGAGCATGTACGCGGGAAATGACAGCCAAAACGTGAGGAAAAAGAAGGCCGAGTAACCCATTTGCTCCACGCCCAGCCCCCCGGCCCACCCAGCCACCGCCCTTGAAAAAGCAAAGATGGACGACAAGATGGCGTACTCGGTGGTGCTGCGCCGTTTGTCCGTGATGCCCATCAAAAAGGCCAGGAAGGCACCGGTGCCCAAGCCGCCGGTCAGGCTTTCCAGCCCACTGGCCATGTAAACCACGATCTGGGATTGGGCATCCACCACGGAGCCGGGGGCAGCTAGGGGCACATACCAGGCCGCTGCGGCATAAGCCAGGTTGGACAAAGCCTGCGCCAAACCCAGCACCCACAAGCCCTTGAAGATACCTTGGCGGTCGACATACCAACCGCCCACCAAGCCACCCAGGATCGACAAGCCCAGACCCACGTTGACGCTGACCAGGCCAATTTGGGCCGGTGTGAACCCGCTGTCCACCCAAAAGGGTTTGACCATGAAGCCCATGGCCGCATCACCCAGCTTGAACAACAGGATGAACAGCAAAACGGGCAACATGCCGGGGCGCGCCAGCAGCGAGACCCAAGCGCCAAACACGGGGCCATCGGCCATCACATGGGCTTGAGGGCCGCGCGCCGCCCGCACCATCAAGCCGGCACCGGCAAACATCAAACCAACGGGCACAGCACCCTTGAACCACCAGGTGCTGCTGTACTGCAGCACGCCACCCCACTGCAGCCACTTGGCGATGGGGGCCAAAGCAGGCCACAGCAAGCCCAACAGCACAAGGCCCAGGGCGACCAACCACAAGGGCTGCTGCTTCAGGGCCTGCCATTCTTTGCCGGAGGCGCCGGCCACCTTGGGGGGCACATCGGGCTGGCGCGGGGCGGCCAGCACGGCCAATCCGTTGATGAGCATGAGCACCGCACCCAGGCCGTAAGCAGCCGACCAGTTGGGCTGCCCGGGCTCACCCATGGCGCCAGCCACCACCAACAGCCCACCAGCCGCCAGCATGCCGACACGGTAAAAGCCGATGCGCAGGCCATTGGCCACGCCGTACTGGCCCTTGCTGAGCAGTTCAATCGTGTAGCCATCGGTGGCAATGTCATTGGTGGCTGACAGCACCGTGAATGCAGCCAGCAGCACCCACGGCCAGGTGGCCCCTTGCCCCAAGGCCTGAGGGTTCAGGGCCAAGGCGACCAAGGTGGCCGCCATGCCCCAGTTGGCCCCAGCGATCCACCAGCGGTGGCCGCGCCAGGCATCCACCAGGGGCGCCCACAAGAATTTGACCGTCCACGCCAGCCCGATCAGGCTCAATAAGCCAATTTCTGCCGGACTGACGCCGGCCTGGCGCAAGTTCACCGGAAACAGGTCGTAAAACAAACCCAGAGGCAAGCCTTCGGAGAAGTACAGCAGCGCCACCCAAGCCATCACGCGTTGGGCACCCCAGCGGGGTTGGGTCGGTTTGGAGGTGTCTTGCATCCCCCGATTCTAGGAACTGCAGCGCCAATCTTCAGATTGGGTGGTGGAAATAGGACTTTTCCGGCCAATGAACTTTAGTTCCGGCGAGAAGATGCCGATAGCGTCAACGGGGCGCCCTCAGTGGTTAGTCGGAGCGCCCGCCTTAGGAGGCAGAATGAACTTTCGTACCAAAATCTGGATGTTGCCAATCAGTGCTGCTGCGGTTTTCGTGGTGGGCGTTGGCGTGAGCTTCGCGGTTGGCGAACGCACTTCGGGTGTGCTCAAGCATCTGCACGAAGTCGACAACCCTCACATGGCCTATGTGAACGCGGTAGACCGCAGTGCCGAGCAATTGCGCTTGACGCTGCAAACCGCCGCAGTGGAAGGTGACCCGGAAAAGCTCAAGGAAACCGATGTGATGGTGGCCTCGGCGCACGATGCGCTGGCTGGCATGCAGAAGTTGCCTGAAAAAGCGGCCGTCGCCAAAGACCTGAGCGAAGCATTCGATGCTTATCAGACGAACTCGATTGGCGCCATTCGCGCCATGCTGACCCAGCAGCCTCAGGGCGACATGGTTCAGAAGATGCAAAGCTCGCTGGTTGCCCTGCAAAAGCAACTCGATGAGAACAAGGCATCCGCCAAAGCCGCGATTGACACCGCCCAAGACACAGCCCGCCAAGGCGTGAACACCAACCTGTGGGTGACCATCACCACGGGGGTGATCGTGCTGGCCGTACTGGGCTTGGCATCGGCCGCGATCGTGACATCGGTGTGGAAGGACTTGGGTGACGAGCCCTCGAACCTGCGCCAGATGGTGCGCCGCATTGCCGAAGGTGACCTGGATGTGGACATGGGCCATGTCAGCGCTGACGACAAGTCGTTGCGCTCATCGGTGATGACCATGACGCACCGCCTGCGAGACACGATTGCTTTGATCCGCCAAGCCACCGATTCGATCTCGACCGCGTCGACCGAAATCGCCAGCGGCAACCAGGATCTGTCATCTCGTACTGAAAACACGGCCTCTAACCTGCAACAAACCGCCAGTTCGATGGAAGAGTTGACCGGCAACGTGCGTCAAAGCGCCGATGCGGCCCGCCAAGCTAACCAGCTGGCATCGGGCGCAGCCTCTGCCGCTCAGCGTGGTGAGGACATCGTGTCGCAAGTGGTCTCGAACATGTCCGAGATCGACAACGCCAGCCGCAAGATCACTGAAATCATCACCGTGATCGACGGCATCGCCTTCCAGACCAACATCCTGGCGCTGAACGCCGCGGTGGAAGCCGCCCGTGCTGGCGAACAAGGTCGTGGTTTTGCGGTGGTGGCCGGTGAAGTGCGCTCGCTGGCACAGCGCAGTGCCAACGCCGCCAAGGAAATCAAGACCCTGATCAACGCATCGAGCGAGAAGGTTGAATCTGGCTCCAAGTTGGTGAAGGATGCAGGCTCGTCCATGCTGGAAATCTTGACCAGCGTGCAGCGTGTGTCGGACATCATTGGCGAGATCACAGCCGCCTCGGCCGAGCAAAGCCAAGGCATTGGCACGGTCAACCAGTCGGTCAATGAGCTGGATCAGATGACGCAGCAAAACGCCGCGTTGGTGGAGCAATCTGCCGCCGCCGCTGAAAGCCTGAAGGATCAAGCAACCCGACTGGCTCAAGCTGTGTCTGCGTTCAAGCTGGGTCAAGGTCAACGTGTTGCTGAAGCCACGCATGTGGCCACCACAGCCATCGTCAAAGCCAAGACCAGCTCGGCCCCTGCTGCCAAGCCGAGCTACACCCCACCCAAGCCTGCCGCCGCACCCCGTGCAGCAGCACCGGCTGTGACTTACAACGACCCAGTGGATGCCCCACAAGCGTCGGCCAAGTCCACCGGCCACGACGCCGACTGGGAAACCTTCTGATCGACCGTTGAATGCAGCCCCGCGCTGCAGCCAATTCGACAACGCCGGCACATGCCGGCGTTTTTCATGGCCAGGCGCATTTGTGCGCTACCCTTGGCGCCCTGATGAACGCGCCACAGCCCCCCTCTCACGCCCTGCAATTTGCGGCCAACTTGTCTTGGCTGTACACCGACCTGCCGTTTCTGGACCGCTTTGAAGCGGCCGCCCGCGATGGCTTTACCGGTGTGGAGAGCCTGTTCCCGCACGAACACCCGCGCCAGGAGGTGATCGCCCGTTTGCAGGCCAATGG
>JBDKHX010000009.1:0-11961 GCA_039797415.1 Pseudomonadota bacterium
GTTTTGCCAAACAGATTCGGCGCATCGCACATGCCGATGCGGTGGCCATCCGATGGTCTGATGAGGCCAATGAGCGGTATGTGCTGCTTGCCAGTGATTGTTTGCCTCAAGTCATGGCCGAAGAGGAGCACTGCCTGCATGCGGGTGACTGCCACTGCGGTGACACGCGCAACCCGCTCAAGCCCGGCGCCATCCGAGTCATCCCGATTTTGGATGCCAGTCGTCTCAACGCTGATCGGGGGCGGGCTGGGTTTGATCACTGCGCGCGCGCGGGTTATTCCACCTTGGTGTCGGTGCCTCTGGGTTTGCAGCAACGTGTGTTGGGTGAGGTGGACCTGTTTTATCGCGGTAAGCCAGAGCTGTCTGCCGAAGATCGGGCTTTGTTTGAGTCATTGGCCAGCCACCTCGCTGGTGCCATGGAAAGCCTGCGTGCCGCTGCGCTGGATCGCGAAGCGGCGGTGGGGGCTGAGCGCCAAATGCTGGCGCAAGAGCTGCATGACTCCATTGCGCAATCGTTGGCCTTTTTGAAGATCCAGATGCAGTTGCTGCGTGATGCCATGAATCATGGTGATGCAGCCGCCGTGGAGACCACGCTCAACGAATTGGATGTGGGCATCAAGGAAAGCTACAGCGATGTGCGTGAGTTGCTGCTGCACTTCCGCGTGCGGACAGATGCCGAAGACTTGGAGCCCGCACTGCGGGAAACCTTGTCCAAGTTTGAGCACCAAACCGGTCAGAAAGGGCAACTGAACATACAAGGGCAAGGGCTGCCCTTGCCCGCTGACGTACAAATCCAGGTTTTGCACATTGTTCAGGAAGCGTTGTCCAACGTGCGCAAGCATGCGCAAGCCACCGAGGTGTTTGTGGATGTGGAAACGGCTCCGACCTGGCGAGTCTCCGTCACCGACAATGGCCATGGGTTTGACACCGAGGCCGGCCCACCCGATGACACGCATGTGGGTATGCGCATCATGCGAGAGCGCGCTGCACGCATTGGTGCCACAGTTCAGGTGGCTTCTGGCCCCGATGGCACCAAGGTTGAATTGATCTTGCCGGTCACCTCTACCGTGACCACGATGAATGGATGACACACGATGACCGCACCTGTTGATACCAATTTGCCCGTTCGCGTGATGGTGGTGGATGACCACACCTTGTTTCGGCGTGGGTTGATTGCTTTGTTGTCGCGTGACCGACGTTTGTCTGTGGTGGCCGATGCGGCCGATGCGGGCGAAGCGTTGCGACACGCCAAGACGATCCAACCGGATGTCATGCTGCTGGACAATCACTTGCCCGGTGTTCATGGCATTGATGCCCTGCCCCAGTTGTTGGAAGCCTGCCCCAACATGAAGATTGTCATGCTGACCGTGAGTGAGGATGCCAACGATCTGGCCAATGCACTGGCGCGAGGCGCGGCCGGATATTTGCTCAAAACCATTGAGGGTGATGCTTTGGCTGAAGCGGTGATCCGCGTGCTGACAGGTGAGTCGGTGGTGTCACCGGAGATGACCAGCAAGCTCATTGCGGCCTACCGCAATGCGGTGACGCAACCAGGCGCAGAAGAGGGGCAAGCGCAGCCTTTACCCAAGCCTGATCTGGCTGAGCCCGAGCCGGTTGCTCAGGGCGATGCCGCGCTGTCGCGCTTGTCGCCTCGCGAGCATGACATCCTGCGCGAAATTGCACGCGGTGCCAGCAACAAGGAAATTGCCCGCACGCTCAGCATCGCAGAGACCACGGTCAAAATCCATGTGCAGCACATTTTGCGCAAATTGAACCTGACGTCACGGGTTCAGGCGGCGGTCTACGCCACCACGCGCGGGGCTTGATCAGTGGCCCATGCGACGCAGGCGGACGGCGTGCCCGCTGCGGTTGAAGGGCACCAGATGGTCCATCTTGCCGTCCTTGATGGCTTGAACCATGCCTTCCAAGGGGGCTTGAGCTTGTGCTTCTGTGGGCGCCACATCGCCTTGCCCTGACATGCCCGCCACGAATACCAAAGCCCAGTCCTGACCAAACTGTTTGGCTTCTTCGCACAGGGCGGCAAAGCTGCCGATGGCTTCGGGTGTTTTGTCGACACACATCAAGGGTGTCAACTCACCGGCCGAACCTGCTTCAACGCGGGCTCGCTCCGAGTCGGACGAGTGTTCGGGCGCGGACGCTCCGGCAAACACCAACAACAGACGTTGTGCGTGGGGTTGCTGCTGGGCAGCCTGCAGCAGTTCATCAAAGGTCGAAATATTCATACATGTCAGTTTAGGTAATTGTGGCTGTGCTGCCTATAGCTCATTGGACGTACTTGATCTATTACAAGGCAAACAGGGGGCGCTCGCCGATACCCTAGCGGGCGTGTCTTGCTGGAGTGAGCGATGCCTAACGCGACGGACAATCTGACCTTGGTTTACTCGTGTTCGGGTTGCTCCAACGCGGCGCAATTGGCCAACCATCTGGCCGTCAGGCTTGATCGCGCAGGTGTGGCAGAGATGTCTTGCATCGCCGGTGTTGGTGGACGGGTCAAACCGTTGGTCAACAAGCTCAAGGAGGCAGTCGAGTTTGGGCGGCCGATCTTGGCCATCGATGGTTGCCGCCTGTCTTGTGTCGAAAGCTCGCTGGCCCAGCATGGCGTCAAGGCGCAGGTTCATATTCAATTGGCTGCGCATGGCGTGCGCAAGGCTTATCACCAGGACTATTGTGAGCAGCAGGCGCAGTCATTGCTGGCGGACCTGAGCTTGCATGTGCAGCACATGAATGACGCGTATGCGCAGCAAATCCAAGCCGGTGTCTTGGCGCGCGACTGAGCGTGTGAACGGCATGTTTTTGAGCGGGACAGGGGAGCGTGTGCGACAGCTGGGTTTCGGCTGCGACAGCTAGGGGTTTTCCTTGGCGTAGGCCTGTCTCAGTTCAAGAGTGAGTAGCTTGGTGCGGTCGGATCATGACCTCCGTTGTCAGGAGGAGCATGATCATGAACAAGCACTGGCTCAAATACCGGGGCTTCCTGTTGGGTGTTGCGGTATCTGGTTTGACCGTATCCGGCGCCTGGGCGACCTGGTCGGTGACGCGGCCAGAGGACGAGGGCGCGCGCGTGGTCAAAGGCAATGGTCGCCTTGACGTGCAACGCATCGAAATCGCCACCAAGTTTGCCGGGCAGGTGTTGACTGTGCCCGTGCAGGAGGGCGACACCGTCGAGGCAGGCGAGGTGATTGCCCAGATGGACCCACGTGATTACGAAGCACAACTGCAAGGTGTGCAGGCCATGCGCCAGCGTGCGACACAGGCCATGGGCCGAGCGCAAGGTGAGGTCAATGTGCAGCGCATCAAAACCGATGTGGCACAGATGGAGTTCGACAGCGCATTGGAGATGCGCAAACAGGTGCTGGTGTCGGACTCGGAAGTGCGCAAACGCCAAGCCCAACGAGATGGTGAACAAAACGGCGTCCGCATTGCCACGGCTGCGCTGGGAGAGGCCAAGGCGGCCCAGCAAGAAGCTGATGCGGGCATCAAACGGCTGACGCAAGCCATTGCCGACCACACGCTCAAAGCCCCCGTGGGCGGACGCATTGAATACCGGGTGGTGGAGCCGGGCTCGGTCATTCCGGCGGGTGGGCGTGTGGCCACATTGCTGGACACCACCCATGTGCACATGACCATTTTTTTGCCCACGGCGGCCGTGGGGCAAGTGCGGGTGGGAGATGAGGCGCGCATCGTGCTGGACGCGGCACCCAACATGCCACTGCCAGCCAAAGTGTCTTTCGTGTCTGCCGAAGCCCAATTCACGCCCAAGCACGTAGAAACAGCATCTGAGCGAGAAAAATTGACCTACCGGGTCAAGCTGGCTTTGTCTGAAGAAACCGCCCTTGCCCACGCCGCGTTGATCAAAGCGGGCCTGACAGGCAATGGCTTTGTGCGTTTGCACTCAAGCTGGTGAGGCTGCGGATGCAGTATGCAGTTCAAGTCGAGCGCGTTTCTCACCGCTACGGCAAGATCGTCGCTCTGGATGCCGTGAGTTTGGCCTTGCCCATGGGCAAAACGATTGGTCTGGTCGGCCCCGATGGGGTGGGCAAGTCTACGTTGCTGGGCTTGATCTCGGGCACCAAAAAGCTGCAATCGGGCGGGCTGACGGTGCTCGGTGGTGATGTGGCCAGCCCCGTCTTTCGCCGTGAACTGGCGCCTCGGGTGGCCTATATGCCGCAGGGATTGGGGCGTAACCTGTACCGATCGCTTTCGGTCTACGACAACATCGACTTTGCGGCTCGCCTGTTTGGGGTGCCCCCCGCCGAGCGGGACGCCCGCATCCAGCGCCTGATGAAGGCCACGGGGCTTGATCCATTTCCGGATCGGCCTGCTGGCAAACTGTCGGGCGGCATGAAGCAAAAGGTGTCGCTGTGCGCCGCCCTGGTCCATAACCCTGATCTACTGATTCTGGACGAGCCGACAACCGGTGTGGACCCCTTGTCACGCCGCCAGTTCTGGGCCCTGGTGGAAAGCCTGCGTGCCGAGCGGCCACAGATGACCGTGCTGGTGGCCACGGCCTATATGGAAGAGGCCGAGCGCTTCGAGCACTTGGTGGCGATCGACGAAGGCCGCGTTCTGGTGCACGCACCGACGGTCGAGGTGCTGGCACAAACCCGTTCAGCCTCGCTGGAGCAAGCCTACGTCAAGCTGGCCAACAAGGGAGATGCCAGCCCCTTGGTGATCCCACCCTTGCCTGCTTGGGATGGTCCTCCTGCCATGGAGGCCGAGGGCTTGACCCGTCGCTTTGGCGATTTTGTGGCTGCCCGGGATGTGACTTTCTCCATCCCGCGTGGCGAGATCTTCGGCTTCCTGGGCTCCAACGGCTGCGGCAAGACCACCACCATGAAGATGCTCACGGGGCTGCTCGACATCACAGAGGGCAGTGCCAGATTGCTGGGCAAGCCTGTCGATGCCAGCGACCTGCGCACGCGCCTGCACATTGGCTACATGTCGCAATTGTTTTCGCTGTACGAGGAGTTGTCAGTGCGCCAGAACCTGGCCCTGCACGCCAAGTTGTATCGCATGGACCCTGCTGAGGCGGGCTCGGCCATCGAGCAATCGATCGATACCTTCGAGTTGCGGGAGGTGGCCGATGTTTTGCCCTCTCAGTTGTCCTTGGGCATACGCCAGCGCTTGCAATTGGCCGCAGCCTGCTTGCACAAACCGGAAGTGTTGATTCTGGATGAGCCCACATCCGGCGTGGACCCTGCTGCGCGTGACATGTTCTGGCGGCACATGGTGCGCATGTCGCGCCAAGAAGGGGTGACGCTGTTCGTGTCGACCCACTTCATGAACGAGGCCATGCGCTGTGATCGCATCTCCTTGATGCATCACGGTCGGGTGCTGGCTGTAGGGCAGCCGCAGGCGCTGTGTGAGCAACAGGGGTGCGAAACGCTGGAACAAGCCTTCATTGACTACCTGGAAGCCGACAGCGAGGCCGAGCACTTGCCTCATCCACAGATGGATCACGATCCGCTGGAGGCGGACTCCGATGCCAACCCAGACGCAAGGGGTGTGGTCGCTGCCCGATCACCACTGGCGTTGTGGTTCAGCCGAATGTGGGCCTTTGCGCAACGTGAGGCGATGGAGTTGCGCCACGACACCATCCGACTGGCTTTTGCGATCCTGGGGCCCATCATCGTGTTGTGTGTCGCCACCTGGGGTCTGAGCTTTGATGTGGAGGGCATACGCTTTTCTGTGCTTGACCGCGATCAGACCACCGACAGTCGCCGCTTCATTGAACACTTTGCGGGGTCGCCCCACTTTCTGGAACAAGCGCCATTGGACGACGCCGGTCAGATCGACACCCAAATGCGCTCCGCCCAGTCCTGGTTGGTCATCGACATCCCGCCCGGTTTTGGTCGAGACCTGATCGGTGGCCGTCAACCTGAGGTGGGATTTTTCGTCGATGGGGGCTCCTTGGTGCGGGCGGCGCACACGGCCAACTCGGTCAAGGCGGTGGCCATTGAGCATGCTGTGAACTTTGCTCGCAACACGCCCGGGGCGCAGGTGCCCACGCTGCCCGTCACGGTCGAGCCACGCTTGTCCTACAACCAGTCTTATCGCAGCGTATTCGCCTTTGGCCCGAGCAACATGATGCTGGCGCTGACCTTGATTCCGGCCATGCTCACCGCGTTGGGTGTGGTGCGTGAAAAAGAGATGGGCACCATCGTCAACCTGTATGCCTCACCCGGTTCGATCGGCGAGTTTCTGGTCGGCAAGCAGTTGCCCTACGTGGGCCTGAGTGTGCTGAGCTACGTCAGCTTGGTGGGGGTACTGGTTGGGGTGTTCGGTGTGCCGTTGAAGGGCAGTTTGCTGGCTTTGACCTTGGGCGCGGTGGCCTATGCCTGCGCCATCACCGCCTTCGGATTGTTGATCTCGGCCTTTGTGCAAACCCAGGTGGCTGCCCAGTTTCTGACAGCCATCTTGTGCGTGATCATGACCACCAACTTCTCGGGGTTGCTCAGCCCTATCTCCACCCTTCAGGGCGGCAATTACTGGATCGCGGTGGGCTTTCCGGCTTCGTGGTTTCAGAAGGTCAGCTTGGGTGTTTTCACCAAAGGCTGGGGCTTGCAATGGGCGCAGTTGGGACCAGCTTGTCTGGTCATGCTGGGCTTTGCTGTGTTGTACCTGACGGCCGCCCGCCTGCTGGTCGCCAAGCAGGAGCGTTGACCATGTACACCTGGCTGTTCAATGTGCTGCACCTCAGCCTCAAAGAGCTGCGCTGCGTCTTGCGTGATCGCACGATGATGGGGGCCATTCTCATTTCATTCACCGTGGCGGTGTATGTCGTGGCATTGGGTGCCAAGGCTGATGTCACACACGTGGCCGTCGGCATTTTGGATGCCGATCACTCCACCCTGTCACAACGCATCCGTGCGGCGGTTCGCCCCCCCTTGTTTCAAGAGCCTGTGGACCTGACACGGGACACCGCCCAGTCCGAGATGGACGAGGGACGCTATCTGTTCGTGCTCGACATCCCCGAGCATTTCGAGGCGGATGTACAAGCCCAGCGCCCCACGGCGATTCAACTGTGGGTAGATGCCACGGCGATGGCGCAAGGTCAGTTGGGGGTGGCCTATCTGACTGAAATCGTGTTGCGAGAAACGCTGGACGAATTCAAAGTCAAAGGCGTGGATGCCCGTTTGCCGACCCGCCCTGTGGTGCACGTGCTGTTCAATCCGAACACGACCACCAGTTGGTTCACCTCGGTCATGCAACTCATCAACAACGTGACGGTGTTGTCCGTTGTGCTGGTTGGGGCCGCTGTGATCCGCGAGCGGGAGAAGGGCACCATCGAACATTTGCTGGTCATGCCTGTGCGTCCCAGCGAAATCGCGGTCGCCAAGATCATGGCCAATGGGCTGGTGATCTTGGTCGCGGTGGCCGTGTCCGTGCTGGCCATTGTCAAAGGGTTACTGGCCGTGCCGGTTGAAGGCTCTGTGCTGTTGTTCCTGTCCGGTACCGGGTTGTATCTGTTCTCGCTCACCGCCCTGGGCATTTTGTTGGCCACGGTGGCCTCGTCCATGCCTCAGTTTGGCTTGTTGGCTGTGCCTGTCTTTGTGGTCATGTATCTGTTGTCGGGCTCGGCCACGCCCGCTGAAAACATGCCCCAGTGGTTGCAGTACCTCATGCAGGTATCGCCCTCGACCCACTATGTGAGGTTGGCTCAAGGCATTTTGTACCGGGCTGCGGGCTTGTCCATTGTGTGGCCGCAAATGCTGGCTGTCGGTGGCATCGGGGCTGGCTTTTTGGCGCTCGCCTTGTTGCGCTTTCGAACCATGTTGGCCCGTCAGGGATGAAGTCAAAGGAGGCGTGGCAATGCGCAGCAAGTTCAAGAACCGTGTGATGTTGTCTCTTGTGGTCGGCATGGGGGCTGTGGCTTTGGGGGGGTGCTCCACGGTACGCGTTGAGATGCCTGAGAGCACCTTGAAACTACCCGACCGATTTGATGCGGTCGATACGCCTGTGTCGCGTGGGGCAGATTTGGCGCATTGGTGGCAAGTGTTCAACGATCCAGTGCTGACGGCGCTCATCGAAGAGGGCTTGCAACACAACGCCGATGTGAAGATTGCGATGGCGCGCATTCAAGAGGCGCGCGCATTCCATGGCATGGCCGAGTCGGCATTTTTGCCTACGCTTGAGGGAGCTGCTGGCGCCTCTCGCTCTCGTCAAACCTCGCACCTGCCGGTGAATTTCCAGCCTGAGCTTTCATTGCCCTTGCCTGTGCCTGTCACCATTGGTTTGCCACCCGTGTCCCAGGATCTGAGGATGCCCTTGGGCAACACCACAGGCGGCTCCCTCATGGCCACCTGGGAGTTGGATTTGTTTGGCGCACGCCATGCTGACGCGGACATGGTTCAGCAACTGGTTTATGGTGCGCAGGAGCAAGAGCATGGTGCGCAATTGCTGGTGGCCGCAGACATTGCTTCCCGCTACTTTGAGGCCCGTGGCGGAGAGCGGCGGCTGGCTGTGTTGATGCAGGCCGTGCAAGTGGCTGAACGTGGGCACCACTATGCACAAGGTCGCTTCAAGGCGGGGCACGCTGATGCCAGTGAAGTGGATCAAGCCGAAATGCAATGGCGTGCGGCCCAAGCGCAAGTCGAGCCCTTGAAGGCCTTGATCGCCAGCCATGTGCGGCGTATCGCCGTCTTGATGGGGCGTTTGCCTCAGGCTTTCATCGCTTTGCCTGCGCAACCGGCTGCAGCGAAAGGGGCCGCAAGCATGCCGCCTTTGCCGGCGGTGTTGCCGGGGGATGTGCTGGCGCGTCGTCCGGATGTGCGAGGCATGGCGCGCAAGGTGTTGTCGCAAGTGGCCAAGGTCGGTTCGGCCAAGGCTGAGTTGTTTCCCAAGTTCTACCTGGGGCTGGGGGCGACGGCGGGGCGTTTGCATCCCGATCACGCGTCAGGCCACAACTTCGGGACGCAAATGCTGGGGGTGGGCATGCGACTGCCCATTTTTGAAGCGGGCCGCATTCGTCAGCACATTGCGGCACAAGAGGCCCAACTGCAGGGGCTGGCTGTCCAATATGAACAGACCGTACTGGGGGCGCTGGAGGATGTAGAAAACGTCTATACAGCGCACCGGGCGTTTTGTGACAAATCACAAAAATTGACGCAAGCGGCGCAGTTGGCGGACCAGATCGCGCAGCGAAAGCGGGCGTTGTTTCAGTCCGGTCAGGTGCTGTTGCAGGTGGCGCTGGAGGCGCAAGCCACAGCCTTGCAAAAGGAGGATGACGCGATCCAGGCCAGTGTCAGTGTTCAGGCCTATACCGTGCTGTTGTACAAGGCATTGGGGGGCGGTTGGTCTGAGCCCGGTCCGGTGACACATCTTGCAAGGACGCAAGCTTATGCCATGTCAACCTATGCGCCTTGATCTTGCGCAAGACTGGTGCATGACCTACTCCTTCAGAACGATGGGAATTGTACGCAGGCAACAGCGCATCGTTCTTCTGCCGAAGGGGGTACTCCCTTGAGGAGGATGGCTGATCGGCCTTGAAATAACCACACTCCAAGACATGGAAAAGGAGATATTCCATGTCTACTGGTAATCGAGGCAAAGCCTTATCTGTTCTGATCGTCAGCACACTCGCGTTCACGGTGTGCTTCATGGTGTGGATGATGTTCGGCGTCATCGGCATCCCCCTAAAAAAGCAACTTGGTTTGACGGCCACGCAGTTTGGTCTGCTCACCGCCATGCCGGTGCTGACCGGCTCGCTGGTGCGGGTGCCGTTGGGCATCTGGACGGACCGTTTTGGTGGACGCATCGTGCTGTTCATCGTCATGCTGCTGTGTGTGCCGGCCATCTTCATGATGAGCTACGCAACTGAGTATTGGCACTTCCTGGTGCTGGGCCTGTTTGTGGGCTTGGCAGGGGGCTCCTTCTCGGTGGGCACGCCTTATGTGGCACGTTGGTTCCCCAAAAACCAGCAGGGCTTTGCCATGGGGGTGTTCGGTGCGGGTAACTCCGGCGCGGCTGTCAACAAGTTTGTGGCACCGGTCATTTTGGTCGCAGCAGGTTGGGCGATGGTGCCCAAGGTCTACGCAGCCATCATGCTGGGTACGGCCATCATCTTCTGGTTTGGCAGTGCGCATGATCCCAAGCACCTGGTGCCCGCCAAGAAGGGCGGCTTCATGGCGCAACTCAAGGCCTTGAAGGACCCCAAGGTGCTGAAGTACTGCCAGTACTACTCCATCGTGTTCGGTGGTTATGTTGGCTTGGCGCTGTGGATGGTGCAGTACTACGTGGGTGAGTATGGCCTGGACATCCGTGTGGCTGCTTTGCTGGCTGCCTGCTTCTCGTTGCCCGGCGGTGTGCTGCGTGCGATTGGTGGTTACCTGTCAGATAAGCACGGTGCTCACAAGGTGACCTGGTGGGTGATGTGGGCTTGCTGGATCTGCACTTTCTTGCTGAGCTATCCACAAACTGACTTCACGATCCAAACCATCAAGGGTGCGCAGACTTATCACATTGGTTTGAATGTGTACTGGTTCACCGCCATCATGGGCATGCTGGGTGTGGCCATGGCCTTCGGCAAAGCTTCGGTGTTCAAGTACATCAGCAATGACTACCCCGACAACATCGGCACCATCTCCGGCATCGTCGGTCTGGCTGGTGGCATGGGGGGCTTCATCCTGCCCATCATGTTTGGCTACCTGCTGGACCTGACCGGTGTGCGCTCCAGCGCCTTCATGCTGCTCTACGGCGTGGTCTGGGTGTCGCTGATCTGGATGTACTGGACTGAAGTGCGTCAGACCGAAGTGATGGGCGAGAACGCTCCAGCCGCTCCCTTCAGTCAGTCTTTCAAGCACTGAACTCGATCTCTCAAGCCCGGCTCCTTTCGCAATCGGCCCGGGCTTTTTGTTTTCACCAAGGAATTACCATGGCCAAGATTCAAAACTGGAAGCCGGAAGATCCGACCTTCTGGCGTGAACAAGGCAGTGCGCTGGCCTGGCGCACTTGCGGTGTCACCACCTTTTCGCTCATCTTCTCGTTTGCCACCTGGTTCGTCATGAGTGCCGTGGTGGTGCGTATGCCTGCCATCGGCTTCAAGTTCACCACGTCCGAGCTGTTCTGGCTGGCCGCCATTCCCGGTCTGGCATCGGGCATCTTGCGCCTGATCCACTCCAACTTCATCCCCTTGCTGGGCACACGCCCTGTCATCAGCATTGCCACGATCATCAAGATCATCCCGATGATCTGGCTGGGTTATGCGGTGCAGGACCTCAATACGCCCTGGACCACGTTCATGATCATCGGGTTCTTGTGCGGCATGGGTGGCGGCGACTTCTCGTCCTTCATGCCCTCCACCTCGATCTTCTTCCCCAAGCGCCTGCAAGGTCTGGCCATGGGCGTGCAAGCGGGGCTGGGTAACTTCGGTGTGTCCGCCGTTCAGTTTGTGGCTCCCTGGATCATTGGTCTGGCCGCACTGGGCGCCACAGCCGGTGGCCCACTGGTCTTCACCAAGGGTGAGCCCATCAAGGGCGCGCTGACGGTGGTCAAGGAAGGCAAGATCGTCAAGGATGTGAGCGTGGCCAAGGCCGAGTACGCCGATGCTGTGCAAATCATCCGTGATGCCAATGGTGTCATCACCGACGTCAAGCTGGTCGAGACTGACAAGGTCAAGCTGATCAAGGCCGACGTGGAGAAGGACGCCAATGGCGTGATCACCGCCGTGCATCCCACCAAGGGCATGGGTGTGGAAGTCAAGCGCAATGACAAGGGCGCCATCACCGATGTCGCCCTGCGTAACGTGGTGAAGAAGCCCATGTGGCTGCAAAACGCTGCGTTTGTGTGGGTGCCATTCCTGGTCGTCGCTGCCATCCTGTCGGCCGTGTTCCTACGCAGCTTGCAGATGCCTTCGCGTGGCTTCATGGGCCAGTTTGAAATCCTGAGCAGCCGTAACCGTGCCCGTGTCCACACCTGGAACTGCACGATGACCTACATCTGCTC
>JBDKHX010000010.1:0-11907 GCA_039797415.1 Pseudomonadota bacterium
CCGGATAGCGACAAGTTCGTCTACAAGATGAAGTGGCTCACCGCGCTGGAAAGTTGGTTGAAAGACGAGTTAGCGCGCCATCCCAATCTCGTGCTGATGGGTGACTTCAACATTGCCCCGACCGATCTGGACGTGTATGACCCGGTGGCCTGGAAGGACCAGATTCACTGCACGGTGGAAGAACGCGATCACTTCAAACAGCTCGTGGGCCTGGGTTTGACCGATGCGTTCCGTTTGTTTGAACAAGCCCCCAAAAGCTGGAGCTGGTGGGATTACCGCAACCTGGCTTTCCGCAAAAACCAAGGCTTGCGCATCGATCACATTCTGGTCAGTGACACGCTCAAAAACCAAGTCAGCGCTTGCGTGATCGACAAAGCACCTCGCAAGAACGAACGCCCCAGTGATCACACCCCTGTGGTGGTGACCCTCGGCGGCACGTCAAGCTGAGGTCAACCGACCAGCATTTTTTTGAACGGGGCGGGCAAGCCCCATTCATGCAACCGATTCAATGGCACCCAACGCCCGCTTGAATCTCGTTGTCCCAAAGCCTGCATCAAAGCGGCCGCCGGCTCTTGCTGCAAGACCACACGGTGAGGCTGAAGCCACCAGTCCAGGTGCGTCAGCACATGCTTGATCCGCGGCTGGGGTTCTGCCTCTGCACCGCCCAATTCAACCATCGACAGCAGGTCTGCTTCAGTGTCAAACAAAGGCATGGTCCACAAGCCAGCCCAGATACCTGTGTCGGGCATTTGCCTCAGCCAGACCTGCCCTTGCCATTCCAGCCACAAGGGCCAACTGGCGCGCTCGGATCGCTTCAACTTGCGTGATTTGACTGGAAAACGCTCAGGCTCATCGGTCAAGCGTGCACCACACAGATCCATCCAGGGGCACATCAAGCAACTGGGCTTGCGAGGCGAACACACTGTGGCCCCCAAGTCCATCAGCCCCTGCGTGTAAGCAGGCATGTCCTTCGCCTTCTCAGGAACCAGATGGTTGGCCGCATCCCATAGCTGACGCTCATGCGTCTTCACCGCCAGATCCTGATCCCAGGCCAACACTCGGCTGAGCACCCGCTTGACGTTGCCATCCATGATGGAGGTCTGCACCTCAAAGCAAAACGAAGCAATCGCGGCCGCCGTTGAAGGGCCAATGCCCGGCAGGGTGATCAACGCCTCAACCGTCGGTGGAAACCGCCCCCCATGGTCTGCCACCACGGCCTGAGCACAACGGTGCAGGTTGCGAGCACGGCTGTAATAGCCCAGCCCTGCCCACAAGGTCAACACATCGTCCAAAGGGGCCGCAGCCAGGTCAGCCACAGTGGGGAAACGATTCAAAAATCGCTCGTAGTAGCCCAACACCGTTGTCACTTGGGTCTGCTGCAGCATGATTTCAGACAGCCACACGCGATAGGGGTCTCGCGTTTTTTGCCAAGGCATGTCGTGACGACCAGCTTTGGCTTGCCAGGCCACCAAGCGCCTGGCCAGATCGGGATGAAGTGCCTCCACCCTCGCCCATAAATCATCAGGGCGCGCCAATGGCACGCCCTTTTTGCTTGTCGCCATGCCCAGTCAGTCGATCAAGTCAGATCCAATGAAATCGCTTTCATGGCGGCCAAACCAGGATGCTCAGGCTGTGCCGATGGAATCTGTGCCACGTACACCAACTCATCGACCAAAGCACCCAAACGCGTTTGCAGTTGCAGCACACGTTCGTCTTGCGCCTGCACTTCCTGCAGTCGCACATCCAATTCACCTGAAGCAGACTGGATGCGATCCAGCGACTCATAACGGCGTTTGAAGTTACGACGACGTTCACGCAGTTGCCCATCGACCTGAGCCGACGCGGTCTTGTTCCACAACTCGATGTCGTTGGACACGGTTTCAAACACCACACGCAGACGCGAGATCAACATGCGGCGGAACTGCTCCTGAAAGCCCGGTTGTGCCAAACGGAAGGCCTGCCCCAGACCCAGATACTGCACATAGTTGCGCTCAATCAGGGTCAAGTCATCGGTGTACTTGCGCACATCCAAGGGCACATCAGCCACCAGGCTGAAACCGAACTCGGCGTTGAGCTTGGAGAACGATGCCACCAGCATCGAATGAATTTCTTCATTACGCTGCTGTGCGTGTTCAATCAGGCCACGCAGACGCTCGCACAGGTCCACAAAGGCCTTCTTGGCACCCAAAGGCAGCCAAGAACCACCTAACACCCTTTGCAATCCATCGACTTCCTGGCGCAAGCGATCAGCCGACAGATCAGCCAATGCGTCTTTCAGCATACGGGCATGCACACTGCGCATGGCCGCCAAACGCGCCGTGCACTGCTCAAATTCAGACGCTTCCGCCTGAACGCGCTGCAACATCAACTGCACCTTGCCCGAGCTCTTGCCACGCAAGCCACGCAACTCCACCAACTGGTCTGCGTACAAGCGGCGCATTTCACCAAACCGGCGGTTCAACTGGCTTTGGAACTGCTTGGCACCATCCACCGATGCATTGGCCAGGTTTTCACGGCGCTTGGGCAACAAGCCATCCGACAGCGCGTTTTCAAACGCTTCCAGGCGGCTGGATGCCAAGCCCTGCGCATCCCCCGTCAAGCGGGCTGCCAAAGCCTGGCGAGCCGAAATCGGGAACACGTGCTCGGTCGGAATCTCCAAGGTCTGCGCCACCGACTCACACTGCCGTGTGATCGTTTGCAACACTTGATCGGGCGTGCTCAATGGATCAGCCAATGAGTCGATCTTGTTCAAGGCCACATAACGAGCCAGGGCTGGACCACTCAAGTGGTCGCGCCAGATGGACAAGTCAGACTTGGTAACCCCCGTATCGGCCCCCAAAATGAACACGGTCGCGTGTGCCTGAGGCAGCAAGCCCAAGGTCAATTCAGGCTCGGTACCAATCGCGTTGAGGCCTGGGGTGTCCAACACCACCAAACCACGTTTGAGCAATGGGTGAGGCAAATTGATGCGCGCATGACGCCACACCGGCACCTCAACCTGCCCCTCGGCATTGATCGGCGGGTTGTCTTCGGGGCGTTCGTCATCCCAAAAGCCTAACTTTTCAGCCTCATCCTTGCTGACCAGACGCGTGCGCATCACCTCAGCCAGGGCCGCAGCCATGCCATCCGGGTTGGACAAGTCCAACTCGATCATGGTCCAGACCTGTGGCTGCGTACGCAACTCAGACAAGGAGGCTGCTTGCAGACGCGTTTCAATCGGCAGCAAGGTCAAACCAATCGGGTCTTGGGCGTCATAGCCCAACTCAACCGGACACATCGTGGTGCGCCCAGCCGAGGCTGGCATCATCCGACGGCCTTTGTCCGAAAAGAAAATCGCGTTGATCAGTTCTGATTTGCCGCGAGAAAACTCTGCGACAAAGGCCACCATCAGTTTTTCGCCCGACAGGCGGTGCCGCATGGCTTCAAACCATTCGGCGGACGAATCGTCCAACAAATCATGCTCGCGCGCAAAACGCGCCAAGGCGGCCAATTTGGCGTCAGTGGCAGCACGCCACTGACCCAAAGCGTCCAGGTGGCTGGCAAAAGTGGGCATCATGAAAACATCCTAGCGCATGGCTTTATCCGGCGGATAGGAGCGCCATCGGCAAGTTGGGACAAAAAGTACAGCTCCACCCAGTAGAAATCAGCAATCTGTCACCTTTTTTGACAAACTCTGCAGAAATATGTCGCGCGCTGACCTTGAACCATTTTGGATATAGGCGTGGCGCAAATCCGACAAGGTAAGCCCTCTCGACCATATACCTGGGTCGACAACTGGAAATGCCCTTGGCTGCCGTAGGCATCCTTGAAATCTCGCAAACTGGTGCCGCCTTGCTTTAAGGCCTCGGCCAAAACGGACTGAATTTGCTCAACCAGACGTTGGCAACGTGGGCGGCTGAGCTTACCCGCCGCCACCCGAGGATCAATACCCGCCATGAACAATGCCTCGCAGGCGTAGATATTGCCCGCGCCCACCACGATGTCGCCCGCCAGCACTGCCTGCTTGATCGCCATCGATCGGCCTTTCAAACGATCATGCAAATAGACGCCTGTCAAAGCTGGGTCAAAAGGCTCCAAGCCCAAGGTCGACAGCAATTTGGCGGCCCAACCACTTGTCAGCGAGGGGCTCCACAGCACGGCACCGAAGCGACGCGGATCCGTCAGGCGCAAAGTGCCCTGCGTCGTCTGCAACTCAAAATGAACGTGCGGCCCTTTGGGGCCTGAATCGTCACCAAACGCGAGCGAGCCAGACATCCCCAGGTGAACCAACAGCCCCCCCTGTCCCTGCTCACCACCGTCCAAGGGCAACCACAAATACTTCCCTCGGCGTTGAACCGAACCGATGCGAGCCCCCATCAATTGCGCAGATTCAATACCCAGGGGCCACCGCAGTGGCTTACCCAAGGACACGGCCAGAACTGTGGCCCCCTCAATGCGCGAGGCGAAACTCTGACGCGTCACTTCAACTTCAGGTAACTCAGGCATAAAGAGATTGGGGTTAATTTACTGAGGTATCCAGTCCAACAGAACCCATTGTCATCAATAGAATGGCTCATCCGTTGGAGTGCACATGCTCGATTTGCGTCTTTCCGCTTACACAGCCATCCCTTTCAAACTGTGCGCCAGCACGGCCACACTGATTTTGGCCTTCGGTTTGACCGCCCTACAGCCAGCATGGTCTGCGCCAGCAAGCTTGGATAAGCGTCAGGAGGCCTCTGCCAGCAAAAAAGAAGCCCCCAAACCGCATCCGGTCAGCTCCGCCATGGATGGGGAGATGTTCTACCAACTGATGATTGCGGAGATCCAGGCGCACTCGGGTGACGCTGCCACGGCATACCAAATCTATCTGGAACTGGCCAAACGACATCAAAGCAGCCAACTCTATCAACGCGCCGTCACCATCGCACTGAAAGCACGGGCGGGAGAACAAGCTTTGACGGCAGCCAAGGCTTGGCGCCAAGCGATGCCCCAGTCACGCGACGCCTGTGAATACACCACCCAGATCTTGCTGGCCCTGGACCGTTCGGCTGATTTGGCACCGCACCTTCGAGCCATGATCCAGTTGAGCGCAGCGCCTCAACAACCCCAGGTCCTGCTGGCCCTACCGCGCCTGCTGGTGCGACTCACAGATAAAACCGCCGCCGCTCAAGTGATTGACGATGCCACCCAGCCTTGGCGCCAATCACCACTCGAACTCACAGAAGCCTGGGTCGCCAGTTCTGAAGGCTGGCTTTTGGCCAAAGACCATGCTCGCGCCTTGGCTGCCCTTCAAAAAGCGGCCAAACTCAAACCTGATCACACCATGGTGGGTCTACTGGCAGCTGACCTGATGCCAGCAAGCCCGGACGCAGAAAAGCTGATCCTGAACCAGCTCAACACACCAGAATCAGCGCCGCTGGTTCGTTTGTCATACGCCCGACGCCTCGCGGGGATGCAACGCCTGCCAGAAGCGGCTCAACAATTAGACCAACTGGTTCAAGTGCAACCCAACCAACCCAGCGCCTGGTTGACCTTGGGTGCCGTCCGCTACGAACTCAAAGAGTTTGACGCGGCTGAGAAAGCCTTGTTGAAGGTTTTGGAACTGCATGGCCAGACCGAGCGTCCAGGCAGCAAAGCTGCCGCCCCTACCGCCAAAATCAAGCCCAAAAACACCCCGGACAAAACACCCAACCCAGACTCGACCAGTGATGCAGCCCCAGCTGAGGAAGAAGAACTCAGCGCGCCCACAGGCCCCAAAGGTGAAGTTGAGCAAGCCAACTTGATGCTCTCGCAGATCGCAGAGAAGCAAGGCAAGCTTGACACAGCGATTGGCTGGCTTCAATTGGCAGACCCGTTGCAAAACAAAATTGCGGTCCAGAATCAACGCGCACGCTTGCTGGCACGCCTGGGCAAGCTTGACCAAGCTCGCGCCGCTATCCGCGCCGTACCTGAAACAGAACAACAAGACGGCGTCACCAAGATTCAGATCGAATCCCAACTGCTCAGAGAAGCCAACCAAACGGCGGAAGCACTCAAAGTCCTCAATGCAGGCATGGAGCGCTTCCCAACCGAGCCCGACATCATGTATGACCTGGCCATGGTGTGCGAAAAGCTCAAGCAGTTCGACCGCATGGAATCACTGCTGCGCAGAGTGATGGAGCTGAACCCCGACGACCCCAACGCTTACAACGCATTGGGCTACAGCTTGGCAGACCGCAATCTGCGCCTGGACGAAGCTCGCACCCTTTTGGAAAAGGCGTTAGCCCTGCGTCCAGCAGACCCCTTCATCACAGACAGCCTGGCCTGGCTGGAGTACCGCTCCGGCAAAACCGAAGATGCCATCAAACTCCTTCGTCAAGCCCTGGCCGCACGCACCGACGCCGAAATTGCCGCGCACCTGGGTGAAATTCTTTGGGTCACAGGGCAGCAAGATGAAGCACGCAAAATCTTCAAAGAAGCACTGGACCGCGAACCCCATAGCGATGCCATCAAATCAACACTGACCCGCTTGCGTATCACTCTCTGATGTTTTCTCGATCGACGATGGGTTACAGCGGGCGCTGCCTGGGCGCAGTTGCTTTGGCACTGACCACGCTCACAGGCTGTCAAACAGCCCCCCGGCCCATGATTCCATTGCCGCCTGTTGACCAGGCGGCCGCGCAACAATGGCAAGGCCACTTCAGTATCAAACTCGGCCCTTGGGGCACACAAGCAGCTGAAGGACAAAGCTTCACCTTCTACCTGCAATCCACCCCCAAGACCGGGCAACTGGATTTGATGACCCCACTGGGCACACAACTGGCGCAGGTCAACTGGAGCCCCCAAGGCACACGGATTGAATCATCGGAGGGCACCCAACAATTTGCCTCTCTGACAGAGATGTCCCAGCAGTTGCTCGGCGAAGACGTGCCCCTGCAAGCCTTGCCTCACTGGCTGCAAGGCATGCCTTCTCCAGACCTGCCTCCTGCGCGAATTTCCGCAGACCACCTGGGCTTTGAACAAGCGGGCTGGACCATTGATGCCCACGGCCTACCCAACGGCAAACTACAAGCCACGCGAGCCCAAACCAGCGCGCAAAGGCTCATCACCATCAAGGTTCGCCTCGAACGCTAACTTCGACGTCACATGCCCAGCCTGACCGACCTGGCCGCCCCAGCCAAACTCAATCTCTTTTTGCATGTCACCGGTCGTCGCGACGACGGCTATCACCTGCTGCAATCTGTCTTCATCCCGATCGACTGGGCAGACACCCTGCACATCGAAACCCGGCCTGATGGACTGATCCAACGGCACGACCTGGGTCCAGCCCTGCCCCCAGAGGACCTGTGCATCAAAGCAGCCAGACTGCTGCAACAAGAAAGTGGAACGTCGCTTGGATGCGACATCAGCATCAACAAAGTTGTGCCTTGGGGCGCAGGCATGGGCGGAGGCAGCTCTGACGCTGCAACCACACTGATCGCACTGAACAAGCTCTGGAACATCAACTGGACCGGCGCCAGGCTCGAAAAACTGGGCCTCAAGCTAGGCGCAGATGTGCCATTCTTCCTACGTGGACGCCCTGCATGGGTCGAAGGCATCGGGGACATCATCACGCCGATTGACCTCCCCCAAGAAGTGATCAACACGCCAATTGCTGTATTGAAACCCCCCGTCGTCGTGCCCACTTCAGCGATTTTCACAAGCGAGCATTTGAAGCGCGATACAAAGCATGCTATAGTCGAAGACTTTCTTGCAGCGCCTAAGTGCTTTGGTAGAAATGACTTGCAAGCTCCTGCGGAGCATTACAGCAGTCAAATCAGCCAAACGCTTGGAATCATGAAAAACCGCTTCGGCAACAGCCGAATGACTGGGTCAGGCAGCGCAGTGTTTTCTTGGGTTGAACCCGAGTCAACACAAACCACCCTCCCCTCATTCCAAGCTGCTGATTTGGGATTGACTGATTCCGTATGGGTCGGCCGCCTTTGTCGTGGTCTGGTTCAACATTCGTTGCTTGATTGGTTACCTGTGTAGCGCATTCGCAACCAGCATCAATCAGCAAAATATTTGAACAACAGACTTGCAACAAACGCAAAAGCTGACTATAATGCGAGGCTCTAGTTAAGAGAGATGCTTACTAGGTTTTGATGTCAAGTTCGCTTGCAGCAAAATCTGTGTAGGGGAGTCGCCAAGTTGGTTAAGGCATCGGATTTTGATTCCGACATGCGAAGGTTCGAATCCTTCTTCCCCTGCCAAATTTCTTTTGACTGATCAATCCGCCATTGCCTATTGATCTGCACCCTGCCCGATACCTTTGCAATCCTATGCTAAGGGGCAAGGTGATAGGGCAGGATGCTTTTGCCATCTGACGCCCATGCTTTCCGACACCGTACTGTTTACTGGCAACGCCAATCCTGCTCTCGCACAGGAAATCGCTACCCATTTGGGCATCAGTCTGGGCAAGGCCTCTGTGGGCCGCTTCTCAGACGGCGAAACCACCGTCGAGATTCAGCAAAACGTTCGCGGTCGCGAAGTGTTCGTGGTTCAGTCCACCTGCGCTCCCACCAACGACAACTTGATGGAACTGCTGGTGATGGTCGACGCCCTCAAGCGCGCCTCGGCCCAACGTATCACCGCTGTGATCCCCTACTTTGGTTACGCTCGCCAGGACCGCCGTCCTCGCTCGACTCGCGTGCCCATCTCGGCTCGCGTCGTGGCCAACATGCTCGAAGCCGTTGGCGTCAACCGCGTCCTGACCATGGACCTGCACGCTGACCAGATTCAAGGCTTCTTCAACATCCCGGTCGACAACATCTACGCTTCGCCCGTGTTGCTGTCTGACCTGCAAGCCAAGAACTACGACGACCTGGTTGTGGTTTCACCAGACGTTGGCGGCGTGGTTCGCGCTCGCGCTTTGGCCAAGCAACTCGGTTGCGACCTGGCGATCATCGACAAGCGTCGCCCCAAAGCCAACGTGTCTGAAGTCATGCACGTCATTGGTGAAATCGATGGCCGCAACTGCGTGATCATGGACGACATGATCGACACCGCCGGAACCCTGGTCAAGGCCGCTGAAGTCTTGAAGGAACGTGGCGCCAAGAGCGTTTACGCCTACTGCACACACGCTGTGTTCTCTGGTCCAGCCATCGAACGCATCAAGTCATCGCACCTGGATGAAGTGGTCATCACCAACACTATTCCATTGAACGTTGCAGCCAAGGCAACTGGCAAAATCCGCCAACTGTCGACAGCCTTCCTGTTTGCCGAAACCATCCGCCGCATCACTGACGGAGAATCGGTGACGTCCCTCTTCTCGGAACAGAACAACAACTTCTGATCCGTTTTCCTTGACTGACCTGTCACAGGGTCGGTTTTTCCTAAAGCGCCTGGTCGCGGGCGCTATACCAACTTGGAGCATTCCATGAAATTCACCGCTTTTGAGCGCAATCTGCAGGGGACCGGAGCGAGCCGCCGCCTGCGCACTTCCGGCAAGACACCTTGCATCGTTTACGGTGCTGGTCAAGAGCCAAAGAACATCGAAGTCGACCACAACGCGCTGTACCACGCAATGCGTAAGGAAGCCTTCCATTCGTCCGTCCTCGAGATGGAACTGAATGGCAAGGTTGAAAAGGTCTTGCTGCGTGACTACCAGAAGCACCCCTTCAAGCAATTGGTTCTGCACGTCGACTTCCAACGCATCGACGCCACCACCAAGATCCACAAGAAGGTGCCTCTGCACTTCATCAACGAAGCTGAGTCGCAAGCCGTCAAGATCGACAAGTGCATCATCAACCACATCGTTTCCGAACTGGAAATCGAATGCTTGGCTGAGCAGTTGCCTGAGTTCCTGACCATCGACTTGGCCAACGTGGTCAAGGGTCAGACTCTGCACGTGGACGACCTGCAACTGGGCGCCAACATCAAGGTGTTGACACACGGCCGCAAGAACCCAGCCGTGGTGACCGTGGTTGAGCCAGTGGAAGAAGTGATTGCCGCTCCTGTGGCAGCCGCCGAACCAGCCAAGGGCAAGAAGAAGAAATAATCTTCTGCCTCGGCATCCAAGGCCCGACGTTCCGGACGGCTTTGAGTCAAGCCCCGCTTTAGCGGGGCTTTTCTATTTGCGGATCCCCTTGAATAATTCCATCCCATCATGATTCGACTGTTTGTTGGCTTGGGCAACCCGGGCCCTGAATACGATGACACCCGCCATAACGCCGGGTTTTGGTTCATCGACACCTTGGCCTGTCAACTGGGGGTCACCTTGCTTCCCGACCGGGCTTATCACGGTCTGGTGGCACGCGCCAACACGCCACAAGGCCCGGTCTGGTTGCTGCAACCACAGACCTACATGAATTTGTCGGGCAAGTCAGTCGCAGCCTTGGCCCGCTTCTTCAAGATCAATCCAGATGAAGTATTGGTCGCCCATGACGAGTTGGATCTACCCCCAGGGCAAGTCAAGCTGAAAAAAGGCGGCGGTCATGGTGGTCACAACGGTCTGCGCGACATCCATGCACAACTGGGCACCCCTGATTACTGGCGCCTGCGTTTGGGCATTGGCCACCCCGGCGTCAAACATGAAGTCGCGGCGTTTGTATTGCGCAAACCACCCCAGTCTGAACGTGAGCAAATTTTCAAATGCATCGACCAGGCCAAAGGCGCCCTACCCGCCTGGCTGGATGGTGACATGAACAAAGCCACCACCGTGGTTCACGCCCAACCTCAACGGCCCAAGCCACCGCGCAAGCCACTTGAGGCCAGCGCCCCCCCAGCTTCTCCGCCCGATCCAGATCCGACCGCTTGATGTTTGACGCCCCTCACCCTGCCCGCTGCACGTGGACCAATCTGGTCCGACTCGCTCAATTGGCCCTGGTTTTTTCTGTCCCCCTGTCAGCCCATGCCAACATGGAGACACCCGCACCAGTGGTTCAATCTCACGCCTATCGATGTGGCACGCCCGGGGGCGTCATGCAGTATCAACAAATGCCTTGCGGTGACACACGCGATTCGCAAGCTCGATTGATTCGCGTCGCGGACCAGAGGACCACTGACCAGCGTCAAGTGGCGGATCGCATGGCCGATCGAGATCAAGATCTGGCCAGCGAGATGGCAAAGCATCGGCAACTTCAAGCGCGTCAAGCACTGAAGACAACGGGTGCACCACGGTCATTGACCATTGCACCCAAGCCCAAAGTTCAAACGGCCCTGGCCAGCACAACGGTGCTCAAAGTGCCACGAAAGCGAGATTTCCGCGCCGTGGCAACCCAAACAGAAGCGGACAGCACCAACACTCGCCGCCCCCGCTCAAAAAAGATCCGCAACAGCAGCGATCAACCTGTTTGACGCGCCAGGCTTTGCAAGTTGATGTACTTGGTCATCAACTGCTCTTTGGTTTCGACATGATCCGGGTTCACCGGAATGCATTCGACAGGGCAAACCTGCACGCATTGCGGCTCGTCGAAGTGGCCCACGCATTCGGTGCACTTGTTGGGGTCGATGACGTAGATGGTCTCACCCATTGAGATAGCCTGGTTCGGGCACTCGGGCTCGCACACATCACAGTTGATGCACTCGTCGGTGATCTTCAGGGCCATGATTCAAGCCTTTGACTGGGCCACACGGGCCTGCAGCCTGGCCAATACGCTTGGCGCCACAAACTTGGACACATCGCCACCCAAGGTGGCGATTTCGCGCACAAAGGTGCCAGACACAAATTGGTATTGGTCAGAAGGCGTCAAAAAGACGGTTTCGACATCCGGCATCAACTGGCGATTCATGCCAGCCATTTGAAACTCGTAATCAAAGTCGCTCACAGCGCGCAAGCCTCGCACCACGACGTGACCACCGTGCCCCACCACAAAGTCGCGCAACAGACCTGAAAAAGACACCACCTCGACATTCGGCAGGTCATGGGCCATGTCGCGTGCAATGGCCAAACGCTCTTCCAGGCTGAAC
>JBDKHX010000011.1:0-11817 GCA_039797415.1 Pseudomonadota bacterium
GCGCAGACGGGCTGCGTCGCTGGTGTCAATCAAGGCGTGCGGTGGCAGGCGGGTGGGCTGTTTGGCAACTTGGGCCAAAGCGCTATCCCAGCTTGCATCAGTGGGGGGCGTGGCTTGGCCAACGGCCTCGCGCAAAAAAGTCAGTGCCTCAGGTTTGAGGGCTTCGGAGTTGTGGGTTACGCCCCAACCGTTCCAGCGTCGCATGATGGCAGTGCTCACGTTCTGTTCGTCAATGCCGGCATCTTGCCGATTTCAATCGGCTGAAGATTGACAAATGGCGACAGGCTGGCGTGAGCCCGCCCAGGGGGAAATCAGATCCCGATCTTGCCCAGACCGTCCATCAGATCGCGCAGCGTTGACTCCAGATACGGGTGTTGTGCGGCAAATTTGGCGGAGACCTCACGTGCGCGTCCCTCCAAAGTGTCCTCTCCGGCCGCAGGTGTGGCACTCTGATCCAGTGCGCGGTGAATGTCTTGCGCCAGGGTTTGCAAAATGTCTCGCAACTCTGCGTCTGGGCGGCCACCAGCCTCCAGTTCGGCATGCAGTTGTTTCAATGTTTGTTTGACTTTTTGGGTGTCCATATGGGGCCTCGTTGGTTGAACAAATTGTAGGACTGAGGCGGCTTTTGTGCTGTCTCACTTGCGCCAGTTGTGACGAAGTGCTGATTTGGCTCAGTCTTATCGGAGGTGATTCACCATGATGTCGGTTTCCCCCATCGCCCTGTCGGGCGTACGTGCGGCCACCATGCAAATGGATGCGTCGTCACACAACATTGCCAACGTACAAACGGCGCATTTCAAGCGCCAACAGGTTTCACAAGCTGCCGAGGCCGCGTTGGGTGGTGTCCGGGCAACCTTGAGTTTTTCTGCGGCCGAAGGCGATGCCCTGGCCAATGACATCGTTCAACAAAAAGCGGCCAGTTACCAGTACATCGCCAATCTGAGGTCCATCCGGACGGAAGACCGCATGCTGGGCTCCTTGTTGGACATGCAAGCCTGACGCTGGGTGACTCAAGTCGCTTGGCCAGTCAGGTAGCGCAGCACGACGGTGCTGATTTCCGCTTCCATCTTGTCCAAGGGGATGCCCATGGGGTCGGGTGTGATGGCGCCGTGCACCAAAGCATCGACCATGCGGACCAAGATCAGGCTGGCCAGCCCCAGGTCCTTCACGCACAGATCCGCCTGATGTGATTGCAGCAGGTGTTGCAGTTGTTGCCGCAGTTCAATCTCCCAATCTGATACCTCGGCTTGTTGTGTCTGGCGAGGCACCTCTTGTTCCAGCACTTGGTGCAGTCGGGGAGACACGGTGTGTGCGGCCATGATGGCTCTGATCAACATGGGCACGGCCTGGTTCAACGGGGCTGCCAGCGCGTCTGCCGCGATGCTGGTGAACAGCGCACGCATCTGATCTGCATGCCGTTGGCGCAGCGCCGTGATCAAGGCCACTTTGTTGGGAAAGTACTGGTACAGCGAGCCAATGCTGACCCCGGCATGTTCAGCCACCTTGTTGGTGTTGAATCCCCCATAGCCATCGGCGACCAAAATGTGAGCAGCCGCGTCCAACATGGCGTTGACGGTGGCTTGTGCGCGGCTTTGCCGGGGGTGTTTCCTGGGGGCCTCAGGGGGCAGGTGAGTCATGTCCGAGTCAGCGCAAGAATGCGAGTGTTCATGAGGTGAGCTTTTGCTCACAATATCCGTCTTGCAGGAGCGGGTCAAGGCATGCTGTCGCATGTCGCCTCGTATGTCTCCCCGCATGACACGGAGTACTTGTGGATTGGGTTCAGACACCCTTTTTGGGCGTGGCGTCTCGGGTATGGGCAATGGGCTTGACCTTTGCTGATCATGTGCGTGAGACGGGCGAGAAGGCTGATGCGCCTGTGGTGTTTGCCAAAACCTGTAGGCCCAGTTTGGGTGGGGGCCATTTGCATCTGCCGTCTCAGGATGCATTGGCGCAGGCCCTGTTTGCCGTGAGTCCGGCGCGCCAACAACGTCTGGCTGCGAGGCGGTCGTCCTGGCCTGTGTTGCTGGATTACGAGGTGGAATTGGGGATGGTCTTGTTGGACGATTGGCAGATCGGGCAGTCCATGCCGCGTATCGGCTACGTGTTGGTCAACGACCTCACGGCCCGCAGCATTCAGATCGCAGGTTTGGGTGTTGACGATCCAGCTCCTTATTGGTCCGCTGCCAAGGGGTTTGTGGGCTTTCTGCCGATGTCCAGCCGCATGGGCTGCCCCAGCGAGGCAGAGGCTGATGCATGGCCAGACACGAACTTGTCCACCCGTGTGAATGGTCAGCTTCGGCAGCATGCCCCCCTACGCAACATGCTTTACACACCCTTGCAGGTGTTGGCTCATGCGGCAGACCATGCACCCGGCCATAGCTTGATGCGACACGACGTGGTGCTGACCGGCACCACCGCAGGCATTGCTTTGCAAGTGCCCAGGTGGAAGCGGCGCTTGGCCAACTGCTTGCCCTATGAGATGGCCGTCCACTCTGCCTGGCGATCACAAGCTGCTTGTGACCGGTTTTTACAAGCGGGAGACCTTGTCGAGGTCTCTGCAGACGGCTTTGGTGCGTTGTCATCCTCCATACAAGGTCCAGTATGAACATCCTCATGCCTTTGCCCCATCAAGACTTTGACCCGACCGAGGTTGGCACCACTTGGCGCATCTTGTCTGAAGCAGGACACCATGTTCACTTCGCCGCAACCGATGGTTTGGTGGCGATCGCCGATCCGTTGATGATCTCTGGAGAGGGACTGGACGCCTGGGGTTTCGTACCAGGATTGAAAAAAATCAAGCTGCTGGGCTTGTTGTTGCGAGCCCAAGGGCCAGCTCGCCAAGCCTATGCACAGATGCAAGTTGACTCACACTTCATCCAGCCCATGACCTACGAGCAGGCGATGGCGCGCGATCTGGCCGCTCCTTTTGACGCCTTGGTTTTGCCAGGTGGGCACGCCAAAGGCATGCGCCCGTACCTTGAAAGCACCGTCTTGCAGAACCTTGTTGCACGGTTTTTTGCGCCACAAGCCCCGGGGGCACGGCATCGTCCCGTGGCAGTTGTTTGTCATGGGGTGCTACTGGCAGCCCGGTCGCACCATCCCGGTACAGAACGCTCGGTGTTGTGGGGCCGCAAGACCACGGCTCTGACTTGGAAGCTAGAAAAATCTGCCTGGGATTTGACGCGGTGGTGGGCACGTTTTTGGGACCCGACTTACTACCGCACTTACACAGAAGCGGCTGGCGATCCGCCTGGGTACTGGGGTGTCGAAGCCGAGGTCAAAAGAGCATTGGCCAGTGATGCCGATTGCAAGATGGCCCATACTTGTCTGCGCGCTGGCCGGGTGATGTGCACACCTTGGCCCACCGCTTGGTGGATTTGTTGGCGCGCGGTCAGGGATCAGATTGATGTCACGTCTGGATAAGTGTCACAACATCGCTGGCTTGCGCGAAGCAGCCCGGGGTTATTTGCCGCGTCTGGTGTTTGACTACATCGACGGTGGCGTGGACGACGAAACCTGCTTGCGCCGCAATCGGGATGCTTTTGAGCATGTCACCTTGTTGCCCGACTACCTGGTCGATGTGTCTCAGTTGAGCTTGCATCGGACTTTGTTGGGCCGCCGGTACAACATGCCGTTGGGCATGGCACCGACTGGTTTGGCCAGCTTTGCCAGGCATGGCGCTGATTTGATGTTGGCTCGCGCGGCCAACCACGCGGGTGTACCGTTCGTGTTGTCCGGCGCGGGCACGGCGTCGATTGAAGCGGCCGCGCAAGCGGCACCTGAGCAGGCCTGGTTTCAGTTGTACGTGTCGCGCGAACAGCGCATCACCGAAGACCTGGTTCGCCGCGCTCATGATGCAGGGATGCAGCATTTGGTTGTCACGGTGGATGTGCCTGTACACAGCAATCGGGAACGTGATGTGCGCAATGGATTTGTGCCGCCGGTCAAGCCAGGCTTGTCTGTCATTGGCAATGCTCTGTTGCACCCTGCCTGGTTGATGCAGATGTTGCGCCATGGCTTGCCGCGATTTGAAAGTTGGGCGCCTTATGCCGCCCCAGGCGCATCAGCCAAACAGATTGCGGATCTGTTTACATCCCAAATCCCGTTCACACAAACCTGGCGAGACCTGGCGCGCTTGCGGGCGATATGGCCAGGCGCATTGATTGTCAAAGGCGTCTTGCATCCGGCAGATGCACAACGCGCGATCGAAGCAGGCGCAGATGGCGTCTGGGTGTCGAACCATGGTGGCCGGGTGCTCGATTGCGCGCCTTCGGCGGTGACCATGTTGCCCTTGATTCGTCAGGCTGTGGGGCCCGATGTCGCGGTGATGGTTGATGGCGGAGTCCGACGCGGTAGCGATGTGATCAAGGCGCTTGCTTTGGGCGCGGACTTTGTCTTTGCGGGTCGGCCCATGATGTATGGGGTTGCTGCCGCTGGTCAAAGGGGGGCAGAAAAGGCGCTGTCTATTTTGCAGCGCGAGATGCAACTTACCGTGTCTCAACTGGGCGGATGGGGAACAGCCACGCCACCATGAAGAAACCACTCATCACATTGACCAATCGGGCCAAGTGCCAAAAAGGGGTCCATACAGGGTCTTGAATGGTCAAGGCCAAAGCCCCAACGGGCAGTTGCACGAACAACAGAGCCAACTGGAACAACCTTAGCCAGATGGTGTGGGTGGGCAGGCAGAAACCCACCAGAAAAAAGGCCGTGTGCCCCAATAGCCACTTCAAGGCGCTGAGGTTTTCGCGCAGGATCAGGTGCCCGATGTCTGGCACCCCGCCCGCCTGTGCTTGGTGCAGCATGGCCAGGATGTGGTGGTTCTCAACAAAGTCCAGCACCCCTGCAGCGACACCCATGCCGACGATCCAAGGACGCAGGGCCTGCGCGGAAGCACCTGTCAGGTGCGTGGCAAACAAGATGCTGACGGTCACATAACAAGCGATGAAAACATCGTCGAGTGCCACGATCCACTTCAAGCCTGCTGCTTGGTCCAGCAGGTCTGCGGCATAGGTCTGAGGTGCCAGCACGACTTCAAAGTGCTGCTGGTTGGCACCTGTGGAGATGGACAGCACCATCAAGGCAAACAGACACAAACCTGAGGCCAGTGAAACCAGTCGCAAGGGATGCCAGATGCTGTTTGCCATGAGGTGCTTTCTTCAGTTCATCATTTGGCGTAAGGGTCGTCCAGACCGCCTGCCAGGAAGGACAAATATGGTCGGACCCATTCGCCCAGGATGTTGACGAAGTCGGTCTTGCCGCGTTTGTAATCGCCCGTGGTGTCGTGTTCAAAGGCCTTGATGGGGGCGGCAGAACGGTCCAGGGTATTGTTGATGAAGGACTTCACCGATGACAAGCCTGCTTCTTCAATGCCCGTATTGCCAAAATCCATCACCGTCATGGTGTGGGCGGCAGCCAAACCTCGCCAGTAAGCGACGTAGTAGCCCACGTTGGGCAGATCGTTCATGTCCGTCACCCATTGATTCACGTCCTTCATCCACATGTTGTTGACCACGTCGAAACGGGACTTGTCATCGGGTGCGTTTTTGATGCTGTCGTAGAAGTACGAGTACGAGAACATGGAATACACCCCATCACGCTGGAAGGTGGTGTAGCCAAATCGATCGGACGGATATTGCTTGGCCAAGCCGCGGCCAATGCTGCCAAAGTTTTCGGTGTTCAAGCCACCGCCTGTGGCCATTTGTGTTTTCAAACGGGGCACGATGCCGGTAGACGCTTCCAGACCCCATGCATCGCGGATCTTGTCATGCAAAGGCACAGACGGATTCAGGCTTGCATTGCCATTGCGTGGGGCGCTAAAGAAGGGACCGCTGTCGTTGAGCAGCGATGACTTCTTGGGGTTCATCGCGTTACGAATGGTGGCGTATTGTGCGGTGGCGCCTGTGCCACCTGCAGAAAATCCGGTAACCAGTAATTCATCGGGGCGGTACATATCGGCCGCCAGCCAATTGGCGGTGGCAACGATGTTGCGGTCACCACGGTGGTATTCGGTACGAGGGCGGGATGGATCTTTGTCGCTGTAGACGGCCACCTTGTTGCCCACGTGCACATCACCCGTGCAGTACGGTACGTAGACGATGTTCCACGATTGTGTCTGGATGCTGGCGAGCGGATTGATGCGTGAAGTAAATGGCGTCACATATCCCAAGAAAGCGCGGGTCAATCCCGTCAGATAGTTGGTGGGCACGCCATTGGGATTGGATGCGCCCAGAATGCCGCCTTCACCTTCGCAGATGCCTTGGCTCCAGCAGGCCCCACCGCCTTCAAACATGACGACTGTTTTTTTGCTGAACAAGGCCTTGTTGACAAACACGCGATAGGGCGAGCCATCACCACAGGCTGCACCGCTGGATGCGGGCAGGGTCACAGTTTCCCAGGTGTAGTAACCGGCTTGGGCAGAAGCTGCGCACAGCAAGGTGGCAGCGGCCAGCACGCGCGCGGCACGGCTTTGTGGTGAGCCAAACGATCTCATGTCTTCTCCAGCAAAAGTAGCAGTTTTAGGAATACTTCTTTGGGACAACTTCATGCGCAAACGGCCAGCCAAACGGCATCGTGACGCAGCGAACGCACAAGGCCAGTGTTGCTCGCGGTGATGTTCGTATCACTTCGGGTTATTTCGTATTAACGCGCGAATAAGGGGTGGGTAAACCATTAAATCGCGCAGCGGGTATGCTTTAGGTATGTCGTCTTTACCGGATCGTTTTGACTTGCGCATTGAGCCTATGGGGTGGTCCTGTGAAGCTGCGGCGCATTCGAGCTTGTGGCGATCAGCCCGTCGGGCGGGTTTGCGTTTGCCCAGCAGTTGTCTCAATGGCACATGTCGTGCGTGCATGTGTCGCCTGCAAAGCGGTCAGATTGCCTACAGCGTCGAATGGCCCGGTGTCAGCGTTGACGAGCGCGCCCAGGGGTGGATCCTGCCTTGCGTGGCCCAGCCTTTGTCTGATGTGGTGCTGGATGCGCCGGGCGCGTGGCTGGTTGACGCGTCATGAGATTGCCGCCCATTTTGTCTGTGGCCGGGGTGAGGCATCGGTGGGCCCCGCATGGCCCGGATGTCGTGTCGATTGATCAATTTGCTGTGCAAGCGGGGGAGTCTGTGCTGTTGCATGGCCCCAGCGGGTGTGGCAAAAGCACCTTCTTGTCTGCCATGGCTGGGGTATTGAGCCCGCAGGCTGGGCGCATTGAGGTGGCGGGTCGGGCCTGGCAAGACATGCGAGGGGCACAGCGTGATGCTTGGCGTGCTGATCAGGTTGGCTACATCTTTCAGCAGTTCAATTTGTTGCCTTATTTGTCGGTCATTGAGAACGTGTTGCTGCCGTGCCGGCTTTCTCGTGTCAGGCGTGACCGTGCGCGGCAAGCCGGTGCGTCTGAGGGCGTGCACGGTGCCGCACAACAGTGTCTGATGCGCCTGGGTTTGCATGAGTCCATGTGGCACCGCTCGGCCACAGAGTTGTCCGTTGGACAACAACAGCGCGTGGCGGCGGCACGAGCCTTGATTGGCTCGCCCGCTTTGATCATTGCAGATGAGCCGACCTCGGCATTGGATGACGCTTGGCGTGACACCTTCATCGATCAGACGTTGCAGGCGTGTCGCGATGCCGGCAGTGCTTTGGTGGTGGTCAGCCATGACCAAGACTTGGTGCCTTTGTTTGATCGCAGTCATGCGATGAGTGAGCTCCGTGGCCAGTCGTCGGAGGTCCCGGCATGAAAGGTTTGTGGACCCTGGCTTGGCACAGCGCCTGGAACCGGCGCTTTGTGTTGGGGTTGATCTGTTTGTCCATGGCCCTGTCGATGTTCATGCTGTTGAGCATCGAACGCTTGCGTGCCGATGTGCGCAGCGGCTTTGCGCAGTCGGTGTCTGGCACCGATCTGATCGTAGGACCTCGGACCGGTGCGGTTCAGTTGCTGATGTATGCCGTGTTCCACATGGGGCAGGCCAGCAACAACATCAGCATGGCATCGGTGGCAGCCCTGTCCCGTCATCCTGCGGTTGACTGGGTGGTGCCCTTGTCGATGGGGGATACGCATCGAGGGTTTCCGGTGGTGGCCACCACGGATGCCTATTTCAAACACTTCCGTTATGGCGATCAGCAGCCTTTGCGTTTGGCGCAGGGGCGGCACATGCAGGGCGACCAGCAAGCTGTGATCGGCGCAGAAGTGGCTGCACGCTTGGGTTATGCCCCTGGGGCAAGCGTGGTGTTGACTCATGGTGAAGGGCACATTGAAGCAGGCCATGACCATGGCGACCATCCCATCACCGTGGTGGGGGTGCTAGCCCGTACAGGCACGCCTGCAGACCGCGCCATCTACATCCCCCTGGAAGCCACAGAAGCACTGCATCAGGGCTGGTTTGGGGGCATGCGCCTTCCCATGGATGGGGCGTCTCACCACGACCATGATCACGAGGTGTCTGCCTTGCCGCGTGAGGTATCTGCTGCGATGGTCGGGTTGAAAAACCGTGCGGCAGTGTTTGCCGTTCAGCGCTGGGTAGCCAGTCAACGAGCCGAGCCCTTGATGGCGGTCATGCCTGCGCTGACATTGAATGAAATCTGGTCCGTCGTCGGGGTGGGCGAGCAGGTCTTGCTGATGGTGACGGCCTTGGTATCCGTCGTCAGTGTGATGGGTTTGACAGCGGTGATGATGGCCGGTTTGCATGCCCGTCGGCGCGAGTTGGCCATATTGCGGGCCCTTGGGGCCAGTCCCTTCTATGTGATGGGGCTGCTGGCCTTGGAGGGGCTGCTCTTGACCTGTATCGGTCTGATGGGTGGTTGGTGCTTGCACCTTGTCACTTTGTGGGGCTTGCGTGATTGGGTGCAGTCCCAATGGGGCCTGAGTCTGATGATGAGTGATGTCCTGGCGTCACAAGGGTTGTGGACCTTGGTGGTGTGTGGTTGCGGCTTGCTGGCCAGTTTGTTGCCAGCGGTCTGGGCTTACCGCTTGTCATGGCACGATGGTTTGTCACCGAGGACTTGAGAGATGCGCCACATGCATTTGCCCAGACCTGTTTTCATCGCCCGCGCTAGGCTGGTCTGCCTGCTGCTGGCTTGGGGCTTGATGACACACGCTGTGGCGGGCCCACAAGGTGTGCGCCACATCCAATGGGCTGAATTGATTCCGGCTGGCTGGGACCCCTACAAGGACCCTCGCATGCAATTCAAACAACAGAACCTGGGTATGCTGCAAGACAGCGATCCCAAGGTCATGGAGATGATGGTGCAGATGCGCGAGGTCTGGGACACCGCGCCGGTCAATGACAACATGGCGGGGGTGAGCGGTCGTTTGCCTGGCTACATCGTGCCGTTGGAAGAGTCAGCCAAAGGGCTCAAAGAATTCTTGCTGGTGCCTTATTACGGCGCCTGTATTCACTCACCGCCACCGCCTGCGAACCAGATTGTGTATGTCGTGCTCAAGCAGCCCGTGAAGGGTTACAAGTCGATGGACACGGTGTGGGTGCACGGCACCATGCTGGTCAAGCGTGACCAAAGCTACATGGGCAACAGTGGCTATCGAATCGAGGCCACATCCATCGAAAAATATGTGGCTCCGCCGGCGCAAAGCGCGCCATCCGGTAAGCGCTGACGACTAGATGTTGGCTGCAGGAGAGTGCGCAGCGGCATCCAGATCCAGCAGCTTTTCTTCGATGAAGTCTTTTTCGATCAGCGTGCGCTGCATGGCTTCACGCAGTCGTTCGATTTGACTTTGCATGCCATCGCGTTCGCGCGTGACTTCTTCCAATTGGCGGCGCAGTGATTGTGTGGCACCGTTCTCTCTGCCCGGTTCAGCACGTTCGGCCTCGGCCTGCATCAGTTCTACTTCGCGGGCTAGATTGGCTGCACGGTTTTCAGCGGCAGCAGCTTTCTCTTTGGCTCTGGCCAGCAGTTGTTGCTGTTGATCGAGGCTGGCGCGCAAGGCGTCAGCCGATTGCCCGGCAGCCTCGGCCAGTCGAACGGAACGGCGCAACTCCTGGATGATTTTTTGGGAGTCATCCAGGCGCACTTTCAGCGTCTCCATTTCAGCGGCCATGCGGTTGCGCTGAACCTGGGCGGTTTCCAATTTGTTCTGGTTGGCGTCGCGCCACTGTCCAAAGCCTTCATTGCTGACACCGCCCAAGGAGTCCATCAAACCTTTGATGTCTTCCAGAAATTTACCGTGGTCATCAAATTTGCGACCAGACAAATCAAGAATCATGGATTCAATCTTCTTGAATTGCTCTTCGGATGGGCCGGGCGCCGTGTTGGATGAGGCGACCTGCTGATCCGCCTGTTTGTTCATGTCAGACAGCCGATCCACCAGACGGTCAGTTGATTTCATGGCATCGCGTAAGCGCTTGCCTGCATCGACCAAGTCTTGTGCCCCGCCTGACAGCAAGGTGTGCGTGGCTTCTGTCTGCTTGACGATGCGGTGAAGCATGAACGCCAGCAAGATCAGCGATACCGCGTTGCCGATGAAGACAAACAGGACGGCTAATTGTTCAAGTTGCATGCTTGCTCCTCAAACGGCCAGGAACGAAAACCGACCTTCACCGTAACCCGGTACGGAGATGCGGAAATCAGCACGTCCTGAGTTTTTCAGCAGCAACTCTTCCAGCTTCTTGAAATTTTGTGGGACCAGACTGGTGCGGGACAGCGGGATGGCGCCAGGCTCGGATGGGATGTCCAGCAGCACACCAGCGCTTTGCATGAAGCGTGTGGCGTTTTGCACCATCGCTTCAGATGGCGCACCCGCAGCCATGGCTGCTCGCACAATGTGCGGGGGTAACTTGCCGGCGCCACCGCCGATGATGCACAGCGAGTTGGTGTCCAGCACACACAGTGCCGCAATTGGTTTGCTGCCGCCTGCGTACAGCCCGATCAGGTTCTTGGCCGTCAACTCCTTGGGATTCAACCCGTCGTGCTTGATCAATCGGAATGGGATTTCATTGATCATCGAGTGAATGAGCTTTTGGCAATCATCCGTGGAGATCAAGGGTGCCGGTAGCACAGGCAATGGTTCGGCCTTGGGCGCGGCTTTTTTCTCTGCGACAGGCGCAGGCGCAGGCGCGGGAGCGGGGGGCGGTGCCGGAGCAGCAACCGGCTCCGGCGCAGCTTGGGGTTCTGCTTGAACGGGCTCGGGAAACTCAGCGGGTTCTTCCCCTGCTGGCTCGACTGCGGCGGGGCGGGGCACCGGGTCCCCGGCATCGGGCATCGGAACCGCATCTCTGACATGCTGAATCAGGATGTCATCCTTGAAGGGTTTGTTGATCACAAACGACGCCCCACTGACGCGCGCTTGGTTCAACATCGTCTCCGAGGACTCTGTCGTGATGAAGCCTACTTTGATGTCCATCAGGCCAGACTGCCGCATCGATTGCAGTAACTCCAGCCCAGAGACCTTGGGCATGTGCCAGTCCGTGATCACCAATTGGGGGCGATACGTTTCCAGCATGTTCAACGCATCTTCACCGTTGGACGCAACGCGAATTTCAGCATCCGGGTATTGGCAGCTTTCAACTACGCGACGAACAATGGCTTGAATCGCTCGGCTGTCATCCACGATCAAGAAGCGGTATGCATCCTGCCGGATTTCGGGGGTTGCACTCATATCAGCACTCCAATACGCTTTGATCATTCACATCAAACACCGTGACCACGATTCGGTGTCCGTGATCGATCTCGCTGGTCAACGTCACCCTGGCAATCGCATGGCTTTGAAGGTCTGCATATTTCTTTGCAGACAACTCCAAGGGCAGACCAATGTCGATCACGTTCGGGTTCTCGCATGCCTTGATGACGCTACTGGCCAAGACATTGCAGGTCTCCA